>CAMNHG010000183.1 GCA_946539105.1 uncultured Clostridia bacterium
CTTGGAGGCGACAGGCGGATTTGAACCGCCGCATCAGAGTTTTGCAGACTCGTGCCTTACCACTTGGCTATGTCGCCGTGTCAACGAGGTTTATTATATCATTTATAAAGCCCGTTGTCAAGAAAATATTTGCACATTTTAGATTACGGTAATTTTGCGGATAAAACCATGAGAGACTTAATAACATATGCACGCCGGTGCGAAAATATGCTTGACCGGCTCAAAATTAAATACGCGGATAACATCACCTACGCCGTCAACACCCGCGCGCAGTCGCGGCTGGGGCTGTGCAAAAAGCAAAATGACCGCTATACGGTAGAGATTTCCGCCGTGCTGTTGGACGAGCGCGCCGCTGAGCAGACGCTGATTGAGACCGTCCTGCACGAGCAGCTTCACACCTGCTACGGCTGTATGAAGCACACCGGGCGGTGGAAGCAGCTCGCCGCAAGGGTAAACGCTGCCTACGGCCTGAACGTAAAGCGCGCGGCAAACGACGAGAGCGTTCCCGGGGATTTGCTGCCGAAGCCGAAATTTATTATAAAATGCCAAGGCTGCGGAGCTGAGTTTCCACGCCGCAAGCTGTCTCCCCTGGTAAAAAGCCCGAGCCGTTACCGCTGCGGAAAATGCGGCGGCAAGCTGTATTTAATTTAACTCGCAAAGCAAAACTGTCACCCTAAACCAAAATTAAGGTGACAGTTATTTTATTATAAAATTTATTGGCTTTCGCCCTCAGAGCCTCCCGGACTCTGCGATTGGCTCGATTGCTCGGACTGTCCTCCCGAATCAGCGGACTGCTGACTTTGCTCGGACTGCGCCGGAGCTTCGCTTTGCTCTGCCTCTGACGAGCTCTCATACGACTGCTCGTTTGAATTATCGTTGTTGCCGCCGTTGCCGGAATCACCTGAATCACCGGAATTATCCGAGGATTCGGTCTTTTCGCCGTAGGTAGCTCCGCTGTCGTAATCTGCGGATCTGAACACTACGCCGTAGTCCATATCATAGGTTGATTTATGGAGCTCCTCGCGGTCAATCTCCTTGCCGTCCTTAAGGTAAACCCTCCACGCCCTTACGGTGTAGCTTGAGCTTCCCGTGTCGGAAACCTCGTTGTGGGTCTTAATCTCATCGTAGCTGCCGTACTTTACGCCCCAGAACGAAGCGTGAAGCGTGCTGCCGTCAACCTCGCTTTCGAGGAAAACCTGGGTTTTCTCGGGATTCGAAATCTTCAGGTCAAGGTTCGGGTAGTCGATAGTCGCGTCAAGTCCCGTGGGAACGTAATCGGAAGCCCACTGGTGGCAGTAACGCTCCTCAAAGTTGAGGTTCGCGCGGATAGCCGCGTTATAAATAGTTGAGCTCGCCTGGCAGATACCTCCGCCTACGCCGTCGATAATCTTGCCCTCCGAGATAACGTGGGCAGGCTTGTAGCCGTTGTCCTCCTTGTTGGAGTCGCCCGTGCACTCGTTGAACGACCAAACGTAATCGCCCGGCTCAATAATGCTTCCGTTGCACGCTTCAAGCGCGACCTTCATATTATTTGTGCCGTTTGCTGTGTTGTACGAGGTAGTCTCGTAGGACGACAGCTTAACTATGTTATTCTGCAAAAATTCCTTTGTTACCTCCGCGGGCAGAGTGGTGATTACCGCGTCTACCTTACAGAAGTTTCCGCCGTTTGTAAACGCACCCTTCAGCTTGGTTTTCAAGTCCTTGCTGTCAATCTCGCGTCCGTCTACCGCGTCAGCGTACTCAAAGCGGTTTTCCGAGAACGGATGGAACTTTGTAACGTAAGCGTCCTTGGGAGCTACGTCAATCTCCTTCTCGATTGAGGCAACGTTGGTGTCAATCGACTTTTCCTCAACGGTCGAGGTTACGGTGTACTTTCTGACCTCGTCCTTGCTGACCTTTTTCTCGGGATTCATAGCGTCGTTATACGCCTGCTGAACAACCTGCGGAATGTTGTATGTGTAGGTAAAGTTATCCTGGGTCAGCTTTTTGGTCTGACCGTCAAGGTTGATTGTAATTTCAATCGGCTTGTTTAGCTTCTTGGTGTCCTTTTGAAGTGCCTGCTTTGCCTGCTCCAGCGTCATTCCGGTAACGTCAATTCCCGAGATAACGGTCTGGTCGGTAAATGTAAACGGCTTGTCTTCCTCGGTCTCCGCCTGTTTGTTAAGGCTGTTGAACAGACAAAAGCCGGCTACACCGAGAGCGGCAACAACCGCAACGGCAATGCTGACAATAATTATAACCTTCTTCTTTCCCCCCGCACCGTTATTTTTATAACGCCTCGCGGAATCTCCCTTGGGCACGCCCGAGGAGATATCTACAAGCTCGTCTGAGCCTGCGGGGAATTTTTCCTTATTGCTTTTCATAATTCACCCCAAATAATTGAGAAAACAAATATATAATAAATCTTTTAATCCTTATATCCTATTATTCTATATTCTACTATAAAAAATTCCAAAAATAAAGTGGTAAAACACAAATATAATCGCGGTTTTTTAAAATTTTTTTGTATAACTTTTGTCAATGTTTTGTAACTTTAGCTTCTAATATGTGAACAAGGGGTGAAAGTTACCGTATTTTTGGCAAATTAACAAAAATAACTGTTGAAATTAATTTCAATCCAAAGTATAATATATAAATAGGCAGTTTTATTAGTTAAGGGTATAAAACCTTGCGTGGAAAGGCGTTGATTATATGAAAGTACTGATACTGACAGCTTCTACCGGAGGAGGCCACAAACGTGCCGCCGCCGCGATTAAGTCTAAAATAAATACCGTCAGTCCCGAAACCGAGGTCGCCGTTATCGACGGTATGGAAGCTCTCGGCAGTTTTTACAACACTACCGTCACAAAGGGCTACCATATTATGGCAACAAAGGTTCCCGAGTTTTACGGCAAGCTGTACAGGCTTACCGATGAATATAAGCCTGTCGCCAAGGCGGTTATGAAGTCGAACGAGATGTACGCCGAAAAGCTGCTCGAAACCATTGACGAGCACAAGCCGGATATTATTATTATCTGCCATCCGTTTATTACAAATATGGTGTCAAAGCTAAAGGAAAAGGGTATGCTTGACGTAAAGGCAATAAGCCTGATTACCGACTACGACTCCCACCGCACCTATATGTCCGAGCATATCGACGCGTTTGTTGTGGCAGAGCCGCAGATGGCTGATAAGCTGAAAACCGTCTATGAAATCCCCGAGGAAAAGATTTTTCCCCTCGGAATCCCCACCTTTGACAGCTTTACCCAGCCGCAGTCAAAGGTAGAGCTGTGCAAACGCGAAAGGCTCAACCCCGACATTCCCACGGTTCTGCTTATGGCAGGCTCGTTCGGCGTTACCGGAGTGCTGAACTTTTACG
>CAMNHG010000184.1 GCA_946539105.1 uncultured Clostridia bacterium
TTCTGTGATTTGATTGGGCGACCGCGAGGTGATTCCCCTGTTAGGGGAAATGGGCATAGCCCAAAAGGGTTGCCGACGTGCTAAGGTCGCCCCTACTGTAACGGATAGGTTAGCGATAATGGCAACGTCTGCCCCCTCCGTCATTTTCGCGAGCGAAAATGCCACCTCCCCCGTAACAAGTGACGGGGGAGGCTTTAAACGTTTTCCGAATAGTTAATTAAACTCTAAACTCTCAACTCTAAACTCTGCAAAAAACCACAACATATAGTGTCTTTCCAAATTGTCAGGCACAATAAATTGGCTTTTCTTATTCCAATATTGTCACTTGACAATTAATTTTTTGTAACAAATAATTTTGCTTTAAAGCATTATAAACCGCATAATACCGCAAAAACCCTGATTTTTCCTTGATTTTCGCGCTGTGTTAAAAGTTTAACTAATAGTTACAACACAACAACATACTGTGTTTAATTCTTTTACAGAATACTACATATTGTGTTTTCGTGCAAAATAACTATTGCATTTTCCCATATGTTGATGTATAATATATCTCGCACGGAATTTACTGAGATAAATTGAAATTAACATAAACGAAAGGGAAGGACAATATGAAAATCATTAAGCGTAACGGCTCAGAAGAAGATTTTAACATTGAAAAAATTATCAACGCCGTAAGAAAGGCGAACAATTCATCCGACAGCCCGTTTTTGACCGAGGAGCAGATTCTCGACATCTCGGACTACGTTGAGTACAAGTGCAACAAGATGAAACGCGCCGTATCCGTAGAGGAAATTCAGGATATGGTCGAGGATCAGCTGATGGCAAAGGGCGCGTTTGAGCTTGCCAGAAGGTACGTAAGATACCGCTACAACCGCTCGCTTGTCCGCAAGGCTAACACCACCGACAACCGTATTCTCTCGCTTATCGAGTGCAACAACGAGGAGGTCAAGCAGGAAAATTCCAACAAAAACCCCACCGTTAACAGCGTTCAGCGCGACTATATGGCAGGCGAGGTAAGCCGCGACCTCACAAAGAGAATGCTGCTTCCTCCCGACATCGTAGAGGCAGACAAGCAGGGAATTATCCACTTCCACGACTCCGACTATTTTGCTCAGCATATGCACAACTGCGACCTCGTAAACCTCGAGGATATGCTTCAAAACGGCACGGTTATCAGCGATACCCTGATTGAAAAGCCCCACAGCTTTTCGACCGCCTGCAACATCGCGACTCAGATTATCGCGCAGGTTGCCAGCAACCAGTACGGCGGCCAGAGCATCAGCCTTACCCACCTTGCTCCGTTCGTTCAGATTTCAAGGGAGAAAATCCGCCGCGAAACCCGCGCCGAAATCGAGGAAATGGGCGTTGAGGTGTCGGACGACAAGTTCAACGAAATTGTAGAGCAAAGACTGCGCAGCGAGGTTAACAAGGGCGTTCAGACAATTCAGTATCAGGTTGTTACACTGCTGACAACAAACGGCCAGGCTCCGTTTGTCACCGTATATATGTACCTCAACGAGGCTAAGGACGAGCAGGAAAAGGCCGACCTCGCCATGATTATTGAGGAGACCTTAAAGCAGCGTTATCAGGGCGTTAAGAACGAAAAGGGCGTTTGGATTACCCCGGCGTTCCCCAAGCTGATTTACGTGCTCGAGGAGGATAACGTGACCGAGGACGGCAAGTACTGGTACCTCACCGAGCTCGCCGCAAAGTGCACCGCAAAGCGTATGGTTCCCGACTATATTTCAGAGAAGGTTATGCTCAAGCTCAAGGGCGACGTTTACACCTGTATGGGCTGCCGTTCGTTCCTCACACCCGACCGCTTCACCGACGCCGGCGTGGGCAACATCGCCAACGCCAAAAACTATGTTGAGGGTCAGCACAAGTATTACGGTCGCTTCAACCAGGGTGTTGTTACCGTAAACCTTGTTGATATCGGACTTTCCGCGAACCGCGATTTGAACAAGTTCTGGAGCATTTTTGACGAGAGAATGGAGCTTTGCCACCGCGCGTTACAGGCGCGCCACGAAAGACTAAAGGGCACATTGTCCGACGCCGCTCCTATTCTTTGGCAGTACGGTGCGCTCGCGCGCCTTGAAAAGGGCGAGACAATCGACAAGCTCCTTTACGGCGGATACTCAACAATCTCCCTCGGCTACGCCGGACTTTGGGAGTGCGTTTACAGCCTTATCGGCAAAAAGCTCACCGAGCCCGAGGGCAAAAAGCTCGGTCTTGAAATTATGAAAAAGCTCAACGAAGCCTGCGCAAAGTGGAAGGCTGAGGAGAATATCGACTACAGCATCTACGGCACACCGCTCGAGAGCACAACATATAAGTTCGCAAAGTGCCTGCAAAAGCGTTTCGGCATTATCAAGGGCGTTACCGACCGCAACTACATCACAAACAGCTACCACGTTCACGTAACCGAGAATATCGACGCGTTCGATAAGCTAAAGCTCGAAAGCGAGTTCCAGGCTCTGTCTCCGGGCGGCGCAATCAGCTACGTTGAGGTTCCCAATATGCAGGACAACATTCCGGCTGTGCTCCAGGTTATGCGCTTTATCTACGACAACATTATGTACGCCGAGCTCAACACCAAGAGCGACTACTGCCAGGTTTGCGGCTACGACGGCGAAATTTCAATCGTAGAGGAGGAGGGCAAGCTCCTCTGGCAGTGCCCCAACTGCGGCAACCGCGATCAGGATAAGATGAACGTTGCAAGAAGAACCTGCGGCTACATCGGCACACAGTTCTGGAACCAGGGACGTACCCAGGAGATTCAGGAGAGGGTGCTCCACCTGTAATGAATTACGGAGAAATTAAGAATTTCGATATAGCAAACGGCGAGGGCGTACGCGTCTCGCTGTTTGTTTCGGGATGCACCCACCACTGCAAAAACTGCTTTAACAAGGACACGTGGGCGTTCGACTACGGCGAGCCCTTCACAAAGGAAACCGAGGATAAAATAATTAAGGAGCTCACGCCGGACTACATCAGCGGACTGAGCCTGCTCGGCGGAGAACCCTTTGAGCCCTCGAATCAGGAGGGGCTTATAAATCTGTTAAGGCGCGTTAAGAGCGAGCTTCCGGATAAAAACATCTGGTGCTACACCGGCTACCTTTTTGATAAGGAGCTGCTCGGTAATTCAAGGGCAAGGTGCGAATACACCGACGAAATGCTAAGCTATATCGACGTTTTGGTAGACGGCGAGTTCGTGCAGGAGCTGTACAGCATAACTTTGCAGTTCCGCGGTTCGTCAAACCAGAGAATCATAGACGTAAAAAAATCCCTCGCCGAGGGCAAGGTAAT
>CAMNHG010000185.1 GCA_946539105.1 uncultured Clostridia bacterium
GCTCCGATAATTCCTACCTTGTACTTTTTCACTTTGATTCCTCCGAATTTTACAATTTTTCAAAAAAGCAGTTGCCTTATTCGATAAATTATTATATTATAGAAACAGCGCGTTCGGCGTTGTTTATCATCTAAACCACTGCATATGCGCAGTAAAGTGCAACATACCTCAACTTGTAGTATATCATTTTAGAGAAACAATGTCAATTAAATCACCGCAATTTATAATATTAAATATAGAAAATATATGTGAGGAATTTTGAATGAAAACCAGCGATTTTTACTACGATTTGCCCAAAGAGCTCATTGCCCAGACTCCTGCGGAGCCGCGCGACAGCTCGCGCCTTTTGGTGCTGGACAGACAAAGCGGAGAAACAGAGCATAAACATTTTTACGATATTATTGATTATCTTGACGAGGGCGACCTGCTTGTCTGCAACGATTCGCGAGTTTTGCCTGCGAGAATTTACGGAATTAAGGAGCCTACAGGCGCGAGGGTTGAGTTCTTGCTGTTAAAGCAAATCTCCGGCAACCGCTGGGAAACACTCTGCAAGCCCGGCAAAAAGGCTAAAGAAGGAGCGCGCTTCAGCTTCGGTGACGGACTTTTGTACGCCACGGTTGCCGAGGTCAAGGACGACGGCAACAGGATTGTGGACTTTGAATGCGACGAAAACTTCTTTTCAACCTTAGATAAAATCGGACAAATGCCCCTTCCCCCCTACATCACCGAGGAGCTTAAGGACAAGGAGCGATACCAGACAGTCTACAGCCACGAGCTCGGCTCGGCCGCCGCTCCCACGGCAGGGCTGCACTTTACAACCGAGCTGATGGACAAAATCAGGGCGAAGGGCGTTAACATCGCCTACGTCACCCTGCACGTCGGCTTGGGCACGTTCCGACCGGTAAAGGTTGACGACGTAACAAAGCATAAAATGCACAGCGAGCACTACGAGGTTCCGGCGAAAACCGCCGAACTGATTAAGAAAACAAAGCAAAACGGCAAGCGCGTTATCGCTGTCGGAACAACCTCGTGCAGAACGCTCGAGAGCGTTGCCGCGGAGCACGGCGAGGTAATTCCCTGCGAGGGCTACACGGAAATTTTCATCTACCCCGGATTTGAGTTTAAGGTGCTCGACGGGCTCATCACAAACTTCCATCTCCCCGAAAGCACACTGATTATGCTGGTCTCTGCCTTTGCAGGCTACGACAACATTATGAACGCCTACAAAATCGCGGTAAAGGAGCGTTACAGATTCTTTTCCTTTGGTGACGCTATGTGTATTTTATAAATACATTATGCGCATAATGTATTGACATCTAAACATAATAGATATATAATATTAGTATATTAAAATAGGAGTTGATATTATGGCAAAGGTTAGTACAAATATTAGTATAGATGCGGATATCAAAAAGCAGGCACAGGAGCTGTTCGCTGAGCTTGGAATGGATTTATCAACGGCAATCAACATTTTTATTCGTCAGGCACTGAGACAGCACTCCATTCCCTTTGAAATCACAGCAGATATTCCTAACGAAGAAACAAAAAGAGCTATTGAAAATGTCAGAAACGGCATCGGATTAAGTCGAGGTTTTCATTCTGTTTCCGAGTTAATGGAGGACTTATATGCTGACGATTAAATATGAAACTACATTCAAGAAAGATTTTAAGCGTGTGGTTAAAAGAGGATATAATATAAAGTTAATGGAAAAAGTAATCGAACTATTAGCTAACGAACAACCTTTACCGCAAAAATACAAAGACCATCCGCTGTCCGGCGATTATTCTGACTGCCGCGAATGTCACATTACTCCCGATTGGCTTTTAATTTACAGAATCAACAATAACGAGCTGATTTTGTATCTCACACGTACCGGCACACACAGCGATTTATTCTGAGCGGCGTAATCTGCGCCGCTTTTATCCTGCGTCCCGTAAGCAATGGCGACGCTATGATAATCAAATAGTTTGTCTATTATTTTCATTGACATATACTATCATTTAGGATATAATATTTACAGAAAGGTGGTATAGCTATGGCTCAGACTAATGTAAATATCAGAATGGACGAAAACACCAAAAAGGCATTTGACGCTTTTTGCAGTGAAATCGGCTTATCTGTCAGCTCGGTATTCAATATGTTCGCGAAAACCGTTGTCAGAGAACAGAGAATACCGTTTGAGATTTCTGCGGAAACTCCGAACAAAGAAACACGCGAAGCAATAGCTGAAGTTCAAAGAATGAAAGCCGATTCTTCAATAGGAAAAACCTATGATGATGTTGACGTGATGTTTGAGGAGCTGCTCGCATGAAATATCGTATCAAGCCTACTTCAAGATTTCAAAAGGATTTGAAGCGGATACAAAAACGCGGGTATCAAATCAATCTTATTCGGGAAATAGTACGCAAGCTTTCCGACGGCGAAACACTTGAACCAAAATACAAAGACCACACGTTGTCCGGAGATTATTCCGGCTGTCGCGAGTGTCATATCACTCCCGATTGGCTGTTGATATATGAAATTTATGAGGACAAGCTGATTTTGTATCTCACACGTACCGGCACACACAGCGATTTATTCTGAGCGGCGTAATCTGCGCCGCTTTTATCCTGTATAATTCGGGATTATTACGGATACGTTTTTTTATAATTCTTTGGAGGAAATATGTTTAAACTTATTAAGACAGAGGGGCACGCTCGCAGGGGTGAATTTGTCACGCCTCACGGCACGTTTCAGACTCCTGCGTTTATGAACGTCGCTACCTGCGGCGCGATTAAGGGCGCGGTATCCGCCCTCGACCTCAAAAATATAAAGTGTCAGGTTCAGCTGTGCAACACTTATCACCTGCACCTAAGACCCGGCGACGGCAACGTTAAAGCACTCGGCGGACTTCACAAGTTCACGCGCTGGGACGGTCCCATCCTCACCGACAGCGGCGGATTTCAGGTGTTTTCGCTTGCAAAGCTGCGCAACATCAAGGAGGAAGGCGTTTACTTCAACTCCCACATTGACGGCAGAAAAATCTTTATGGGTCCCGAGGAGAGTATGAACATCCAATCAAACCTCGGCTCGACAATCGCGATGGCGTTTGACGAATGCGTCGAGAACCCCTCCCCCTACGGCTACACAAAGGACAGCGTAAACCGCACAACGCGCTGGCTGAAAAGGTGCAAGGAGCGTTTGAATTACCTAAACTCGCTCGACGACACTATCAACAGGGAGCAAATGCTTTTCGGCATAAATCAAGGCGGTACATACAAGGATTTGCGCGTTAATCATATGAAGGAGATTGCCGAGCTTG
>CAMNHG010000186.1 GCA_946539105.1 uncultured Clostridia bacterium
TGGTAATGTGGTTCTGGCTGTTTATGGGCTATCTGAGCTGCTATATAGTCAAGCTCGAGCCCGACCTTCAAACCCGGTACCTTTTCAACAAAAAACGCCTTACAAGAACTATGCTGTAAGGCTTGTATAATTTAGCAAATTGTAGTATAATAACCATAGGTATATATTTTTTGCCTATGGTTATTCTTATATAACGGTGATGTTTTTATGAGGCTATTCTTAAAACGCGACGTGTCCTTGGGAGAATCCGTCTTTGTCGTCTGCGACGAACAGGGCAGGGAGAAGTACCGCGCCTCGGCAGACAGAACAAAGGTCGGTGGCAAATACAGAATTATCGTTAATAATACCGAGGGTCAGACAGTCTGCAAAATCCGCGAGCTTCCCATCGTCGGCACAAAAACCTTTGTGTTTAAGGTTAACAAAAAGCACGTTACCTTTGTCGCCGTGCCCACCGCAAAGGGCTTTTACAGCTACTTTTACGGCAACAACTGGCATTTAAGCGGTGAGCTCGGCTCTAAAAACTTTGTAATCATAGACGTTGATAAAAGCGTAATTTTGCGGCATACCAAGCACCCGGACTACTGCGAGCTTGAAATTCTCCGCGAGAGCGAGGAATTGTACTGCGTCGCGGCGTCAATTTGCGCTAATCTTATAAATACAGTAGAAAAGTTCGCCGTTCAGGCGGTTTAGGAGGACTAATATGAACAAGCTCTTACAGCTCTTAAGCACAAATTCAACCTTTTCAACAGCCGAGCTCTCGGCAATGCTCGGCGAGCCCGAGGACTACATCAAGGCTCAGATTAAGGAGTACGAGATGCAGGGCGTTATCAAGGGATATCAGGCGGTTGTAGACTGGGAGGATATCGACGACAGCTACGTTGAGGCGATGATAGAATTAAAGGTAAGCCCCAAAAGGGAGACAGGCTTTGATGATATGGCGCAGATGTGTATGGCGTTTGACGAGGTCGAGTCCGTTTACCTTATGGCAGGCGTTTACGACTTTTTGCTTATCGTAAAGGGCGAGTCAATGCAGGATATAGCTATGTTCGTAGCCAAAAAGCTGTCCACAATCGACGGCGTAATTTCCACCGGCACACATTTTATTTTGCGCAGATACAAGGATAGGGGAATGAACCTGTTTGACCCCGACAAACAGGCTGATGAGAGGAGCCTAATTCTCTGATGGACTACAGTAATTATTTAAATAAAAGTATTCAGTCCGTAAGCCCCTCGGGAATCAGAAAGTTTTTTGACATCGCCAATGAGATGGACGACGTAATTTCGCTCAGCATAGGCGAGCCCGACTTTCAGACCCCGTGGCATATCCGCGACGAGGGAATCCACAGCCTTATCAAGGGCAAAACCTGGTATTCGCCGAACCGCGGTTTTTCGGACTTGCTAAAAGAGGTTACGCGCTACTACGAGCGCAGGTTTAACCTTACATATTCACCGAGCGAGCAAACGCTTGTTACCGTAGGCGGCTCCGAAGCGATTGACCTTGCTTTGAGGGTTTTGGTTCAGCCCGGCGACGAGGTTATTATTCCCCAGCCGTCGTTTGTCTGCTACGAGCCGCTGGCGGTTATGGCAGGCGGCGTTCCGGTTATAATCAACACTAAAAACGAAGATAATTTCCGCCTTAAGGCTGATGATTTGCGCGCGGCAATAACGCCCAAAACAAAGCTGCTTGTCCTTCCGTTCCCGAACAACCCCACAGGCGCGATTATGGAAAGGCACGACCTCGAGGAAATCGCTAAGGTTGTCAAGGAGCACGATTTGCTTGTGTTGTCGGACGAAATTTACTCCGAGCTCACCTACGGCGGACGCAATCACGTGTCAATCGCATCGGTAGACGGAATGTACGAGCGCACGGTCGTAATCAACGGCTTTTCAAAGTCCTACGCCATGACCGGCTGGCGTCTCGGCTATGCCTTGGGCCCGGCTCCTATAATCGGGCAGATGACAAAGCTGCACCAGTACGGCATTATGTCAGCCCCGACCACCGCCCAGTACGCCGCAATCGAAGCCTTAAAGCACGGCGACAGGGACGTTAAGCGTATGCGCGACGAGTATGATATGCGCCGCAGGCTGGTTGTTGACGGCTTCAACGATATGGGACTTTCCTGCTTTGAGCCGCTTGGCGCGTTCTATGTGTTCCCGTGCATTAAGTCCACAGGGCTTGGCTCCGAGGAGTTCTGCACGCGCCTGATTATGGAAAAGCACGTCGCCGTTGTGCCCGGCACGGCGTTCGGTGAATGCGGAGACGGCTTTGTCAGGGTTTCGTACTCATACTCGCTGAAGCACCTTAAAATCGCGCTTGAGCGTATCAGAGAATTTGTAAAGGAGCTTAAGGATGAAAACAACGGTTAAAGCTCCTGCCAAGATAAATTTAACCCTCGAGGTGCTCTCAAAACGCCCCGACGGCTACCACGAAATATCAACAATTATGCAGGCGGTGTCGCTTTACGATACCGTAACGCTGAGCAGTAACGACAGCGGAGAAATCACAATTTCCTGCAACTACGAGGGTGTTCCGTGCGATGAAAAGAACATCTGCTACAAGGCGGCTGAACGCTACTTTGAGTACACCAAGCAGGAGAACAAGGGACTGCACATCGACATTGACAAGCAAATCCCCACCCAGGCAGGGCTTGCAGGCGGCAGCAGCGACGGCGCGGCTGTAATTATGGGACTTAACGCTATGTTCGGCACAATGCTAAAGCCTGCCGAGATGTACGCCCTCGGCGAGCGCGTAGGCGCGGACGTACCGTTTTGTGTCGCCGGCGGCACAAAGCTGTGCACGGGCATCGGCACAACGATGAAAAAGCTGCCGTCCTTTAACTGCTCGGACATCGTGATCTGCAAGCCGCAGACCGTAAGCGTTTCCACAGCGGAAGCGTATCAGAAGGTTGACGCGCTCAACCCCCATCCGTCCTATACCGACGAGATGATCAAGGCACTCTATTCGCGCGATATGTTCCTGATTTCGAGCACGTTTTTTAACGACTTCGAGCTTGCCCTGCAAATCCCCGAGGTCAATCAAATCAAGAGTATTATGCTAAAAAACAAGGCTCGCGGAGCCGGAATGAGCGGTTCCGGTTCGGCAGTTTACGCGGTGTTTACGTCCTCTCGCAAGGCTAAGCAGTGCTATGAGGCGTTAAAGGAGCAGTACCCCGAGACCTTTTTGTGCAAGCCTATAAAAGTTGGCTGCGCGGTTGAATAAATAAACTTAACCTGTCCATAATCCCGTTGAAAGAAAGGACAGGTTTTTGTTTATGAAGCT
>CAMNHG010000187.1 GCA_946539105.1 uncultured Clostridia bacterium
CAGGCAATGCCTTATATAAAAAAATTCGTCGGCGAGACAATCGTCGTTAAGTACGGCGGCAACGCCATGCTCAACGAGGAGCTAAAGTCTGCCGTAATGAGCGACCTTGTGCTTATGCAGCTTGTCGGAATCAGCGTTGTGCTGGTTCACGGCGGCGGCCCCGAGATTAACTCAATGCTCGACGCGGTCGGCAAGGAGAGCGTTTTCAAGGACGGAATGAGAGTTACCGACGACGAGACTATCGACATCGTGCAGATGGTTCTCGCCGGAAAGGTAAACAAAAGCCTTGTTCAGCACCTTGAGCACCACGGCGGCAAGGCACTGGGAATGTGCGGCCTTGACGGCAGACTTTTAATGGCCGACAAGCTCGCCTCGGCTCACGACTTGGGCTACGTCGGCGAAATCCGCGAGGTCAATCCCGAGCCGCTTAGAATGGCGATGAAGGACGGCTATATCCCGATTGTCGCTACCGTAGCGGGCGGCTACGACGGCAAGGTTTACAACATCAACGCCGACCTCGCCGCGGCTCAGATTGCCGCAAAGCTCCGCGCGAAAAAGCTGATTTTAATGACCGACATCCGCGGACTTCTCAGGGATGTTGACGACGAAAGCTCGCTCATCCCCGTGGTAAACGTCAGCGAGGTTCCCATGCTCAAGCGCGACGGCATTATTAAGGGCGGTATGATTCCCAAAATCGACTGCTGCGTTGAGGCTGTCCGCAACGGCGTTAACCGCGCGCATATCATCGACGGCAGAATCGAGCATTCAATCCTGCTCGAGCTGTTCAGCGACGAGGGTATCGGCACAATGTTCTATCAACTCTAAAAACAAGAGGAAAAGGTATATGGAAATTCGTCCAATGACAATCGCCGATTACGACGAGGTTTTCGCGATGTGGCAGATAACCTCAAAACGCGCGTTGTCTCAGGCAGATGAAAAAAGTCAAATCGAGCGTTATCTTCTCCGCAACAACGGTATGAGCCATGTCGCCGTAATCGACGGCAAAATCGTCGGAACAGTCCTTGCGGGGCACGACGGCAGACGCGGATTTATCCACCATATGGCGGTTCTGCCCGAGTACAGGCGAAGGCATATCGGGCATAAGCTCGCCGAAAAGGCGGTAGAAAAAATCGCCGCCGACGGCATTGACAAAACCCATATTTTCTGCTATCAAACAAACGAGGCAGGGCAAAAGTTTTGGAGCGATTTCGGCTTTGAAAAGCGCGACGACGTTTTTGTGTTTTCATTTAACAATAAGGAATAGTGACTATTATGACAACCAAGGAAAAAGACTTAAAATATATAATGCACACCTACGGCAGGTACGATGTTGCGCTGAAAAGCGGCAAGGGCGCGGTCGCCTATGACGAAAACGGCAAGCGGTATATCGACGTAAGCTCGGGTATCGGCGTAAACAGTCTGGGATACTGCGACGAAGGCTGGGTAAAGGCGGTGTCAGCCCAGGCAGGCACAATCCAGCATATGTCAAACTACTTTTACAGCGAGCAGGCTTCAAACCTCGCCGAAAAGCTCTGTAAATTCTCAGGGCTTTCAAAGGTCTGCTTCGGAAACAGCGGAGCGGAGGCTAACGAAATCGCAATTAAAATCGCGAGAAAGTACAGCTTTGACAAATACGGAAACGACCGCAACGAGATTATCACCCTGCGCGATTCTTTCCACGGCAGAACCGTAACCACCCTCTCTGCCACCGGACAGGACGTGTTCCACAACTACTTCTTTCCGTTTACAGACGGCTTTAAGTTTGTTGCCGCCAACGATATTGACGCGCTTAAGGAAGCGATTTCCGACAAAACCTGCGCCGTTATGTTTGAGGTTATCCAGGGCGAGGGCGGAGTAAATATCCTCGATAAAGACTATGTAAAGCAGCTGTCAATGCTTTGTGCCGAGCGCGATATTCTTATGATTTGCGACGAGGTTCAGACCGGAATCGGCAGAACAGGCAAGTTCTACGCCTTCCAAAATTTCGGGATCACCCCCGACTTGGTAACTTCCGCAAAGGGGCTCGGCGGCGGACTTCCGATAGGCGTTTGCCTTTGCGCGGATAAGCTGAAGGACGTTATGGGACCTTCAAGCCACGGCAGCACCTTCGGTGCGAATCCCGTAGTCTGCGCAGGCGCGAATTATGTTATCGACACCGTAGCCGACGAAAAGTTTTTAGCTTCGGTAGAGGAAAAGGGAGAGTACCTTGAAGCCAAGCTCAGACAGATTAAAGAAGTAAAAAATGTCCGCAGAATGGGACTTATGGTCGGCATTGAAATTGAAGCCGACGCCCATGACGCAGCCGCGAAATGCGTAGAAAACGGACTTTTGATAATCACCGCCAAAAACCTGCTCAGAATGCTGCCTCCGCTTACAATCACGCAGGCAGAGCTTGACGAGGCGGTACAGATACTTGAAAAAACATTGAAGGAGATAAACTGATATGAAGCATTTACTTAAGCTCGAGGACTGGACGACCGAGGAAATTATGCACTGCCTAAACCTTGCCGACCAGCTCAAATACGAGCAAAAGCACGGCATTGAGCACAAGCACCTAAAGGGCAAAACCCTCGGTATGATTTTTGAAAAATCAAGCACGCGCACACGCGTATCCTTTGAGGTTGGTATGACACAGCTCGGCGGATATCCGCTGTTTTTGTCATCAAACGATCTGCAAATCGGCAGGGGAGAGCCCGTACAGGACACCGCTCGCGTGCTGTCGCGCTTTATCGACGCTATTATGATCCGCACCTTTGAGCAGAGCGAGGTTGAAGCTCTCGCCGAGTACGGCTCAATCCCGATTATCAACGGCCTTACCGACTACTGCCATCCCTGCCAGGTGCTCGCCGACCTTATGACAATCCGCGAGTTCAAGGGTAAGCTCGAGGGCTTAAAGATGTGCTTTATCGGCGACGGCAACAATATGATGAATTCGCTCATCGTAGGCGCGCTGCGCACAGGTATGAGCTTCTCAGCGGCTTGTCCCGAGGGCTATATGCCGCCCGAGCATATCCTCGAGTTCGGAAAGAGCTTCGGCGATAAGTTCGAAATTGTAACCGACCCCAAGGAAGCGGCAAAGAACGCCGACGTTGTTCTCACCGACGTTTGGGCTTCCATGGGACAGGAAGAGGAGAAGAAAATCCGCGAGGCGGCATTTGAGGGCTATCAGGTAAATGAGGAGCTTATGACCGTCACAAACGAGGGCTGCATGGTGCTCCACTGCCTGCCTGCTCACCGCGGCGAGGAAATCACAGCGGA
>CAMNHG010000188.1 GCA_946539105.1 uncultured Clostridia bacterium
CGTAACCGTCATAATATTCTTAAAGGCGGTTTATCAGTACGAAAACCCGACCTTGGTTATGATTTTATTCTGCGTAACCGCGGCGGTAATGATTTTCGCCTTGCTAAACTATTCAAAAATGTTTCTTGATTTATTAAAAGAGAATAAGAACAAAAGTAATAATATGAAGTAATCAACCAAAAGGGAGGTAAATATGCTTTGCAGCAGATGTAAAAAGCGACAGGCGGTCGTTTTTGTTACCAACAATAACTCAAAAGAAGCTCCTACCACAGGCTATTGCCTAACCTGCGCAAAGGAACTCGGAATAAAGCCCGTAGAAGATTTAATTCAAAAAATGGGAATATCCGACGAGGATCTTGAGAATGTTCAGGATCAGATGAACACCCTTATGCAGAATATGGGCGAGGGCGGAGATATGTCCGCGCTTATGGAGCAGCTCGGCGGTGCGGAAAACCTCGCCGAACAGATGGAGGAGTTCAAAAAGGAACAGTCCGGCAGCGATGACGACGACTTTTCTCACGGTGCTCCCGCTTTTCCGAACTTTTTTAACAATATGTTCGGGGGCAAAAAAGCCGGTGAAAACACCGCCGGCGGAACTAATAATTCTAAAAAAGAAAAAAATGGCAAAAAAAGAAAGCACCTCAACCTCTATTGCGAGGATTTGACCGCAAAGGCGAGAGAGGGAAGAATAGACCGTATTGTCGGCAGGGACAGCGAGATTGAGCGCGTTATTCAGATCCTTTCGCGCCGCAGCAAAAACAACCCCTGTCTTATCGGCGAGCCCGGCGTAGGTAAAACCGCTATCGCCGAGGGCTTGGCACTCAGAATCGCGAACGGCAACGTTCCCCACAGGCTCAAAAATAAAGAGATTCAGCTTCTTGACTTAACCGCGCTCGTTGCCGGCACACAGTTCAGAGGCCAGTTTGAGAGCCGTATCAAGGGACTTGTAGGCGAGATTAAGGAAAACGGCAATATTATCCTCTTTATTGACGAGGTTCACAGCCTTGTCGGCACAGGCGACAACGAGGGAACAATGAACGCCGCGAATATCCTTAAGCCTGCTCTTTCGCGCGGCGAGGTTCAGGTTATAGGTGCTACAACCTTCAACGAATACCGCAAGTATATAGAAAAGGACTCCGCGCTTGAAAGACGCTTTCAGCCCGTTAAGGTCGGCGAGCCGACAATCGCCCAGTCAATAGAAGTAATCGACGGTGTAAAGGAATATTACGAACAGCACCACGGCGTTGTGGTTGACGAGGACGTTGTAAGAAAGACGGTTGTGCTCTCAGAGCGTTACATAACAGACCGTTTCCTTCCCGACAAGGCAATCGACCTTCTCGACGAGAGCTGCGCGTGTGCCGCGCTTCGCAACAAAAACCGTGAAAAAGCCGACAACCTAAACGACGAAAAGGCTCAGCTTCAGCTTAAAAAGGAAGAAATCACCTCTGCCGAGGAGGTTAATTACGAGGAGCTTGCCAAGGTCAACACAAGCCTTGCCCGGATTGACGGCGAGCTGTCAAAGTTCAGCCCCGAGGACTTGAACACCACCGTAACCGAGGAGGATATCGCCAAGGTTATTGAGCTTTGGACAGGTATTCCGGCTTCAAGAATCCGCGAAAACGAGCTAGCCAAGCTCGCGGATATAGAGCAGAACCTCAAAAAGAAAATAATCGGACAGGACGAGGCGGTTGAAGCTCTCGCTTCCGCAATCAAGCGCAGCCGCTGTCAAATTTCACCTCGCCGTCGTCCTGCTTCATTCATCTTTGTAGGTCCCACAGGCGTGGGTAAAACCGAGCTTGTCAAGGTGCTCAGTCAGGAGCTTTTTGATACTCCCGAAACCCTTATCCGCCTTGATATGTCCGAGTTTATGGAAAAGCACTCCGTCTCTAAAATTATCGGTTCGCCACCCGGCTACGTAGGCTATGACGAGGCAGGTCAGGTTACCGAAAAGGTACGCCGCCGCCCGTATTCGGTGCTGTTGTTTGATGAGATAGAAAAGGCACACCCCGACGTGCTCAACATCCTGCTTCAGATTCTCGACGAGGGCAAGGTCACAGACGCCCACGGCAGAGCCGTAAACTTTGAAAACACGGTAATTGTAATGACCTCAAACGCAGGTTCGGGCAGCAGTTCATCCGCTCTCGGCTTTGGCAAGACCGAGGACGAGGCGTCAAAGGAAAAGGTGATGAAGGCACTTTCGGACTTCCTTCGTCCCGAATTTATCGCGCGTGTTGATGAAGTAATAGTTTTCCGTTCTCTCGGCGAGGATGACTTTGTAAAGATTGCCGACCTTATGCTCGGCGAGTATGTTCCCACGCTTGAAGAAAAGCATATTAAGTTTACATATGATGAAAGCGCGTGCAAGTACCTTGCAGGAAAATCCTGCTCAGGCAAGAGCGGTGCAAGAGACCTGCGCCACACCATCAGACGAGAGGTAGAGGAAAAAATCGCCAACGCTATGATCGACTCAAAATCAGGTACCGTCAGCGCGATCAACATCACCTCCGACGGAGAAAAAATAATTGTTGAAGCAGTTTAAATAAAAAAAGAGAGGAACTGACAATTATGAAAAACGTAAAAAGGATCACAGCGGTAGTTTTGCTGCTCATTATGGCAGTGTCAATCTGCGCCTGCTCCGGAGGCAACCCTCTTGTAGGCAAATGGAACTACAATCTGGCGTTTAATGATGTTGTAAACAATTATGTTAAGGACAGCATCAACGCCGCGGACCAAAGCCAAAAGGCGATGTACGAAGAGCTTTTTAAGGCTTTTGACGACTGCTACATCACGCTTACAATGGAATTTAACAAGGATAATACCTTTTCCTTCGCGTTTGACAAAGAATCAGCCGATCAGGCGGTAGCGAAGGTTAAGGAAAATATGAAAACCGCAATTCCCAACGCTTACAAGGCTATGGGACTCAGCGACGAGGCGTTTAACTCTTACCTTAAATCTCAGAACAAGACCGTTGACGACTTGGTTAATGAGTTTACCCGGGAATTTAGCGTTGAACAGCTCACAGACGGAGTAGGTGCCAGCGGCAATTACGAATATAAGGATAACAAGCTCTTCCTTTACAAGGGTGATTCCAAGGATGAGGCTAATTATCTTGAGGTTGAGGTTAAAGGAAATGAATTTTCCATCAACAAGGTTGCCGGAACTGTAGAAGGCTTCAAAAATGTTGACAGCATTTTACCCGTAAAGTTTACAAAAGCATAATCAGGTACAGCGGACGGCAAAACCGTCCGCTTTTCT
>CAMNHG010000189.1 GCA_946539105.1 uncultured Clostridia bacterium
CGTCGGAAAAATGGTGCCCGAGCGCGATTTTATTACATCCGAGCGACCTTGCCTTATTATACAGATGACCGCGGCGCATTTTGGCGCAGAGGTAGCACGGATAGCGGTCGGCTTTATCCGTAACGCTGAAAATATCCGTTTCAAAAACCGTAACAGGGATTTCGAGCAGCTTTGCGTTTTGCTCAATTTTAGCTTGGTTTTCCGCGCTGTAGCCCGGGTTCATCACAAGGTAAACAAGCTCAAAGTCAAAATCGCTGTACCTGTGCAAAAGCTGCATCAGCTTTGCAAGGAGCATTGAGTCCTTGCCGCCCGAGATACAGACGGCGATTTTGTCGCCCTCTTTAATCAGCTCGTATTCCTTGACCGCCATAATAAACTTGTTCCAAATCTGCTTGCGGTATTTTTTTGTAATGCTTCTCTCCGCGCGTTGGCTGAGGGTAAGATTGTTCTTCATATTAAGCTCCGTTTTGGTGATGGTATGATTATATCACAACATAGATGAAAAGGGAATAAACAATGTGTAAATCACTTAAAAAGCCTTCTGACCTGATAGTCAAAAGGCTTTTGTCTTAAAGAATACTCTCGATAGAGTCGAGCTGAACCTGAGTTGCTGAGCTCATAACTCCGTTTAGGAAAATTACGTTGGTAATTCCCTTTTGCTGGCAGAAGGTTTTGAGGCTTCCGCTCCAGCTTCTGAAGTCGATTGAGTAAACCTCGCTGTAGTTGTAGGTGAGGTACGGAACAAAAGCGTTTCCGTAGCTCTCGTGGATAATAGCAATCTTTTCTCCGTTGGCAGAGGGACTGCTGCTCTTAAGCACTTCAAGCGGGTTGTCGCCGTAAATGAACACGCCGTAGCCGTCGGCACCGTCATAGTAAGGACTGTCTACCTCCAGCTCCTCGCCGTTAGAGTTTGTGATTGTGTTTTTAACCTCATACGGCAGCTTCCAGTATGAAACGGTATCCTTGTTGAGCTCGGTTGAAGCCATACCCGAGAAAGTACCGCTAAATCCCTCAATCTTAGTCTCGGTGCAGCTTGAAAGGTTGAGCACCGGCAGCTTTGCTTCCTCGGCAAAGGCTGTGTACGCGTAATACGCGCCCAAGCCCGTCCAGTGGTGGTCGGAACTGAAATACACGTAATCGTTGCAGTGCTCCGAGAGCTTGTTGTAAGCGTTAACCGGAATAACGTTTTTGTTCATCGCGTTGTAAGCCGCCTTAACATACTCATCCTGGGGCTGAGTGTTTGCTCCGTTGTCGGAGTTTTTAAGCCTGTCGGGAAGTCCGAACTCGGTGTGATTAGGCGCGATAAGCGAGTAAGTCTTGACCGAAGCTCCGAGACCGTCGCCTGCCTTGTTCATAAGCTCGGCGTACCTTTGCGCCATAACGTCGGTGCCGAAGAACAGCTCAAACGCCTGCTTGTTCCAAACATACAGTCCGCCGTCGTTCATACCTGTTGACTTGCCGTCGTCCTTGATTGCCGGCTTGTTAAACGTAAACTCACGCGCGGGCTCGGTTGTGGGAACCTGAGTCTCTTCCGCAGCCTGCTGTGCCGCGACCTCCTTAGCCTTGTCGTCCTTACTGCCGCAGAGCATATTGGTGCACGAAGTTATAAGCACAACAACAAGAATCACAAGCAAAATGAAGATAGAAACAATTATGATTCTGTTCCTTGTTCTTTTCCTGTAAGTCTTTCTGTTTTTGCGTTTACGGTTGCTCTGAACCGCCCTTTGCTTGTATCTGTCGTAATCAAAATTATCTAAATCGTATTTATCCACTGTGTTTACCCTAAATTATCTTATTTGTGCAAGCACGTTATTTTTGATTATTTAATCGCGTTGTTAACGATTTCCATAATGCCGTCGTAGTCGCTTGCAACTACCAGTGTAACAAAGTTGCCGTTCTGGGTTACCTTGCACTTTTTAACAAGCTCAACCTGTTCCGCGCTGTATGACGAATAGGTGCTGTAAATTGACTGGTATCTGGCATCGAGAGCCTTTTTAACATTGTCTGACGCAGTCTTGTCAACAGCCTCTACAAGTACAATTTCAACCGGAGCGGACGAGGTGTCGGGATTAATCTCCGCGGCAAACTGCTTAACGTCCTTTTCGGAAATTGAGTAGTATTTGTCGAGGTCGGCAACCTCTTTAAGCTCCTTGAGTCCGCCTGTAGCGTCGCTGTACTTTGCGTTAACGTCGGTCATAACCTTTTTGAGGTCAACAGAACTTCCGCCGCAGCCCGCGAAGGCGAGTACAAGGATAAGTGCTGCCATTGTAGCTGTAATAATTCTTTTCATATTGGTATCCCCTTTATTATATTTTTTGCGATATCATTATAACACAGAAAAATCAATAATAATATATAAATGACAAAATTTTTATATTTTAAATAATAAAACTTTTATTTTTCGGAAATTGTATTGTATTTTGAGAATCCTTTGTGAATATGCTTCACTTTTATCACGGTTTTAGAACGGTCTGCCGCCGTTTAGCAGGTCAAATACATAATTTACCCAGCCCATAAAGTGAGCTCCGAGGATTGCGGAGGTGATTATCACCGCGCCCTTGTTGTTCTTTTCGACGAGCTTGTTGTGCTTGTACATCGAAACCGCGCAGAAAATTCCGACCGCGAAGTACGACGACCAAAGGAAATTGCCGTGGTTAAGCCTCCAGCCGTCCTCGTAAACAAAAAAGGTGATTGCCAGGTTTGTGACCATCTGCAAAACTCCGAAGGCGTAGAACTTGTCCTTGGCAATGTCCCTGAAGCTGTAGAGCAAAATCGCGAGCGGAAATACCATAGAAAGAAGAATCGTAATAATCGAATGCTGACTCATTGAGTTCAGCGCGGTCATAAAGCCGATTCTCAGGTGAGAAGAGTTGTCGAAAACCCTGCTCTGCTGGAACAAGGTAAGTCCGATGCTCGGAAGAACAGCCGTGCCTACGATTACGTAATTCAGAAAGTTTTTACATTTATGCCTGAAGAAATCAAATATAAGCACGCAGAGCACCGCAAGCGAAAAACCGACGATAAAGTTCGGCTTAAACGCCGTCGCAAGCAGCATAAGCCCGGTAAAGATAAGCCACTGCTTTATGCTTATTCGCTTAGTGTGATAGGTCTTGATAAATGTAAGGAAGTAGTAAACCGACAAAATCGCAAAGGGCTTCATCGCGATATAGGTCGGGTTGTGGTAAACGTTAAAGTTGAGGATAACCTCGTAGCGGAATGTGCCGACAAACGGAATGAGCGGAATGATAAT
>CAMNHG010000190.1 GCA_946539105.1 uncultured Clostridia bacterium
ACTCAGTCTCTGTATTCCTCGATGGTGTAAACCTCGAACATATCGCCTTCCTTGAGGTCGTTGAACTTCTCGAGTCCGATACCGCACTCATAGCCCTCGTTAACCTCTTTTACAGCGTCTTTGAATCGCTGGAGAGAACCGATAGCGTCGTCGGCGATAACAATACCGTCGCGGATAACGCGAACGCTTGCGCCGCGCTGGATTTTGCCGCTCTTAACGTAAGAGCCTGCGATTGTGCCGACGGACTTAATCTTAATAACGTTGCGGCACTCTGCCATACCGAGTACGACCTCGCGTGTTTTGGGAGCGAGCATACCCTTCATAGCGGACTCAATCTCGTTAATGCAGTCGTAAATTACGCTGTAAAGGCGCATATCCACACCCGCGCGCTCCGCGTGGTCTGCGGCAACTGAGTCGGGACGAACGTTAAATCCGACGATAATCGCCGAAGAAGCCTCGGCGAGCATAACGTCGCTCTCGTTGATAGCGCCTACCGCGCCGTGGATAACGTTTACTCTTACTTCCTCGTTCGAGAGCTTTTCAAGCGACTGCTTTACAGCCTCTACCGAGCCCTGAACGTCTGCCTTTACGATAATTTGAAGCTCCTTAACCTCGCCGAGCTTCATCTGGTCAAAGAGGTTATCAAGCGTAACCTTGGTCTGAGCGTTGAAGATTTCTTCCTTCTTCTGAGACTTTCTCTGCTCAACAAGCGTGCGCGCGAGTCTTTCGTCGGATACCGCGTCGAATACGTCGCCGCCGGTGGGAACCTCGTCAAGACCTGTAATCTCAACCGGAACAGAAGGACCTGCCTCCTGAACGCGCTCGCCCTTGTCATTTGTCATAACTCTTACTCTGCCGACGGATGTGCCTGCAATAATGGTGTCGCCCTTATGGAGAGTACCGTTCTGAACAAGAACCGTCGCAATGGGACCTCTGCCCTTGTCAAGGCGAGCCTCGATAACCGTACCCTTAGCCGCGCGGTCGGGGTTAGCCTTGAGCTCCTTCATCTCGGCAACCAAAGCTACCATCTCGAGCAAATCTTCAAGGCCTTCCTTGGTCTTTGCCGAAACGGGAATACACGGTGTATCTCCGCCCCATTCCTCGGGAACAAGCTCGTACTCTGTAAGCTGCTGCTTAACCTGCTCGGGATTAGCTCCTACCTTATCCATCTTATTTATAGCCACGATTACCGAAACTCCGGCAGCCTTGGCGTGGTTAATAGCCTCAACGGTCTGCGGCATAATACCGTCGTCCGCCGCGACAACGAGAATCGCGATATCCGTTACCTGCGCACCTCTTGCGCGCATTGTGGTGAACGCCTCGTGTCCCGGGGTGTCGAGGAAGGTAATCGGTCTGCCGTTAACCGAAACCCTGTACGCGCCGATGTGCTGGGTAATACCGCCTGCCTCGCCCGCGGTAACGTTAGCGTGGCGGATGGCGTCGAGGATTGAGGTTTTACCGTGGTCAACGTGTCCCATAACAACTACAACCGGTGCTCTGCCTACAAGATTAGCCTCGTCGTCCTCGCTGTCATCGATAATCTGCTCCTCGATTGTAACAACTACCTCTTTTTCAACCTTCGCGTGGAACTCCATAGCGATAAGCGAAGCGGTGTCAAAGTCGATTGTGTCGGTCGCGGTAACCATTGTACCCATCATAAACGCTTTCTTTACAACCTCGGCAACCGTAGCCTTCAGGCGAA
This sequence comes from uncultured Clostridia bacterium, assembly GCA_946539105.1. GTDB lineage: Bacteria > Bacillota > Clostridia > Oscillospirales > Acutalibacteraceae > Ruminococcoides. The sequence goes on from CAMNHG010000190.1 coordinate 1,703, forward strand.
GCGCGAGCTCCTGAACCGTGATTTCGTCGGGAATTTCTATTGTAATGGGCTTTTGCTTGCGCTCAAGGGCGATTCTCTTAAGTCTTTCAGCCTCGGTCTCGCGCTTGCCGTGACGTCTGTTCTTCTGCTTTTGCACGCGGTTAGAAAATTTCTGCTTTTTGGTAGTGTGATCTCTGTCGGTGCTGCGCGACTTCGATGTTCCCGAAGCCAAATCGTCATACTTTGAATTGTAACGCTCAACATCAACGTTTGTTGCGCGTGTGTCAATCACCCTGCGCTGACGCTGCTTTGACTGCGGAGCAGGCTTATCCTCTTTATTTTCGGGCTTTTTATCGCCTGCTTTAGCTGACTTATCGTCCTGCTTTTTATCGTCTGCCTTTCCGGCATTGTCCTGCTTTTTCTCGGGCTCGGGGGCAGGGCCGTTCTCAATCTTCTCATTGCGCGAGGCAAAGTATGAGTCAAGGCTCTCGACCTTGTTCTCCTGCGTAATGACGTCAAAAATCACATCGAGCTCGCTGTCCTCAAGCGTAGTGCCTGCCTTTTTATTTACGTTGCAGTACTTATCTAAAATTTCGGTAATCTTTTTATTTGCCACTCCCAAATCGGCGGCAACATCCTTAACCTTGTATTTTATCATATTATTCTCCTCCCTGTTCGTCTTTAATCATCTGCGAGAGCTTTGCTGCAAAGCCGCTGTCCTCAACCGAAATCACTCCGCACAGCCTGCCGAGCGATATGCTGAGCTCATCCTTGGAGCGGTTTATCATAAGTGCCTCTACGCTGTTTTTTTCTGCCGATTCGAGCACCGGCTTAAGGCTGTTTGACGAAAAATCCTGCGCGTAGATAATCAGCTTCGATTTTTTGCTCTCTATCGACTCCGTCGCAGTCTGCGCGCCGATTTTCATTTTTCCGGCGCGGCGGCAAAGTCCCAAAAAAGACAGAAGTCTGTCGCTCATAAATTAAATATCCTTTACTCCATTGTCAGGCTGTCAAGCTCGGCTTTAAGCTGTTCATACACCCCGTCGGGGATTTTGCAGCTAAGTGAGCGTTCAAAGCGTCTTGCCTTTCTCGCGAGCTCAAAGCACTCCGGATTTTTGCAGACATACGCTCCGCGTCCGGGCTTTTTGCCGGTTAAGTCGAGCGAGATTTCTCCCTTAACCGCTACGTTTCCGCCGTCGTCCAAAACGTCCTTCGACTTTACCACCCTGATAAGCTCGCGCTTGGGCTTCATCTCGCCGCAGCCTGTGCACTTTCTTAACGGTATCTTTTTCTGCTGTTTCATATGATACCTGCCTCTGTGTTATTCTGCCGCTTCTTCGGTAACTTCCTCAGCGGTTTCCGCCTCTGTATTTTCTGTTACCGCTTCCTCAGCCTCAGGCTCGTCGTCCTCGTCCTCGCCGTAGAAGCCGCTCTCGGGACGTATGTCGATCTTCCAGCCCGTGAGCCTTGCGGCAAGGCGTGCGTTCTGTCCCTTGTTGCCGATTGCAAGCGAGAGCTGACCGTCGGGAACGGTAGCCTTGCAGCTCTTTTTGTCGGCGTCAAC
>CAMNHG010000191.1 GCA_946539105.1 uncultured Clostridia bacterium
GTCAAAACAAGAGCAAGTATTTTTTTGAATTTCGACATAGATACTCCTCCTTATAAAAGACTATACAATAATATTATAAATGGATCGCAATCTTTGTTTATTCTTTTAAGGAATTATGTTTTTTCGTACCTGCCAAAGATTCGCCATTTAAATTAGGCAAAATAACTAAACACTGTGCGCAAAAGAAAAACGCGGACAAAGCAGTCCGCGTTAAAATTATAAAACATATTTTTCTATTGTCTTGGCAACGCCGTCGTCATCGTTCGACTCGCATATATAAGCAGCGATTTTCTTGACCTCGTCCTCGCCGTTTTCCATAGCCACGCCCATTCCGGCGTAGCCGATCATGGTCATATCGTTGTAGTGGTCGCCAAAGGCAATAAGCTCCTCTCGCTGAATACCGATTTGCGGCAAAAGCTGAGCGAGCATCGCGCCCTTTGAAACGCCGAACGGCATAATCTCAAGAAAATAGGGCGCGCTCTTGTATATATCGAGCAGGCCGTCGTAGCGTTTCTTAAGAAGAACCTGGCACGCGTCGAGCACGTCGGGCTCGCCGGCGACGAGAATTTTGTTGATATCAAACTTAATTGCCGACACAAAGTCGTCAACCACAACCATATCGGTCTTGAGCACGTCGCGCTCAATGTAGGTGTAGTCGTTCACCTTATTGTTGGCGTAGATTTTTTTGTCGTCCCAAGACATTACGGTTACGTTATAGTCGGAAAGGACGCTGACAATATCGCTTAAATACTCAAGCGGAAAGTTCCTGCTGACTATCGTCCTGCCGGTGGCGCATTCGATAATCTTGCCTCCGTTAAAGGACATAATGTAGCCGCCGTACTGAGCGAGCATAAGATCCTCCGCAATCGGATAAACTCCGATGGGGTGCCGTCCCGAGGTAATAATTACCTTTTTTCCCTTTTTTTGAGCCTCAAGCAGGGCATAACGGTTGCGCGGAGAAACTTCCTTTTTTGAATTTGTGAGTGTACCGTCAAGGTCAACCGCGATTAATTTGTAATCCATTAAATCACCAATTATCGTTATTCACACAATCAACAGCGCGTTCACGCTATATATAGTATAACACAACCTTGTGAAAATTGCAAATTTCGCTTTATATTTGCCGTGCCTGATACTTTTTGAGGTCGACATGATTATCGCAGACCTCTACCCCCTCGTTCCTAAGCAAATCCTTTTGTACGTTAACTCCGCCGAAAACGAAGGCGTCGGCAAGCCTTCCCTTGGAATTAACCACCCTATGGCATGGGATTTCGCCGAACGCGGGATTTTTGTGCAGCGCGTTGCCGACAGCCCTCGCCGCTCCGCCGTTGCCTGCCGCCGCGGCAACCTGTCCGTAGGTGGCGACCTTTCCGCGCGGAATCCGCTTAACCGCGTCGTACACCCTTTGGGTAAAGCTGAAATTTTCCATATTAATTTTGCTTTCTGACTATTTTATACTCGTCATAGGGCTGAAAATAGCTGCAGCCCTTGACGCTTTGGGTCAGGAATCTTGCCATCTCGTCCTCGTCGAGGCTCACGGAGCAGTAATCGCCCAGCTCCTCGTCCGCGACAAAGTGAGCGCACATCTCGCACATATCCGCCATAAGTTCACCTCAGCTATACTTATTATATGTAAACGATTTATAGTTATCGAGCTGTTCGATGACCTCGTCCTCGGTATTTGCTACGGTGTAGAGTTTATTTACCTCGTCCGACATAAAGCTCTTTTCGACCGAGGCTTTCATCATCGCCAAAAGCTCGTCATAATATCCCTTGTAATTATAAATGATAATCGGCTTTGAGTGTCTGCCGAGCTGTTTGAGCGTGAGCACCTCGAAGAACTCTTCAAACGTTCCGATTCCTCCGGCGCATATTATAAACGCGTCGGATTTGTCCTCCATTATGCCCTTGCGCTCGCGCATGGTTTCGGTAAAAATCAACTCGTCGGCGTAGTCGGCAAGCACGTCCAATTCTTTGAAAAACAACGGACTGACGCCGATAATCCTGCCTCCTGCCGCCTTTGCTCCGCGCGACACCGCGCCCATTACTCCGTAGCGGCCTGCTCCAAACAAAACCGTCTTGCCTTTTTTGGCAAGCGTTTGTCCGAGGTGTTCAGCCGAATCAAGAAATTCCCTGTCTATGCTCTCGCTTGAAGAGCCGAACACGCAAATTGTCTGCATAAATATCCTCCAAACTGTTTTTGCCGTAATTATCAGTAATTCCTGATAAGCGAGATTACCTTGCCGAGCAAAATCACCTCGTCAACAATAATCGGGTCGTAATCGTCGTTTTCGGGCTGTAACCTGTAGTGGCCGTCCTCTTTATAAAAACGCTTGACCGTCGCGCTGTCCTCTACAAGGGCAACGACAATCTCTCCGTTTTCGGCAACGGGAGTGCGGTTGACAATTACGATATCGTCGTTCAAAATTCCGGCGTTTATCATACTTTCGCCCTGAATCCTGAGCGCGAAAAGCTCTTTTCCGCGCTTTAGCTTTTCGGGAACGGGCACATAACATTCTATGTCCTCAACCGCCAAAATAGGATTGCCTGCGGCAACCTTTCCGAGCACGGGAACGCTTACGCTTTTTTCCTCGCCTGTAATCTGTATGCACCTGTTAACGCCGTGCTCGCGCACAATATAGCCCTTGTCCTCAAGGTGCTTTAGGTGGTAGTGGACGGTTGAGGTGGAGCTTAGTCCCGTGTTCTCGCAAATTTCGCGAACCGAGGGAACTCTTCCGTTTTCGGAGCACTCCTTTAGGTATTCGAAAATCTTAATTTGACTTTTGCTGAGCTGTTTCATATCGGTACACCCCTCATGATAAACCTTTTCAATAGTATTGTACCACATAGTTTCGTAAAAATCAAACGTTTGTTCACGGTTTTTGCAAATTTTTTCAAATATTTTTTCGATTGTGATTAATTATTTATTTCAATATATATTCAGCTCAATTTCACACAGTTTTCATATTTATGTTGTTTAATATAACTGTACTCAAAAGACGGAACCGCAACCGTCGAGTATTGTTCTACCCTCCTCAACACGGGCAGTTCGAAGCCCGTGATTGTACCCCTCATTTTTTACAGACAGAAAACGCCCGAATCTCCTCGGGCGTTTTCCTTTTTATTTTAAATCGTTTCATAGGTTTGGTTTAATTCGCACCTTCGTGTCTCGACTTATAGGTATCAGCGAAACTCACACCGGCAAATTCTTCTTTATACGTTTGATGTTATTCAA
>CAMNHG010000192.1 GCA_946539105.1 uncultured Clostridia bacterium
GAAAAAGCCGAGCAGGGAATTTTAAAAGAGATTGAGGATATGAAAAACGGCGTAATCTCCGATTTTGAGATTGACTCCGCGAAAATGGCGGTCATCAACGCCTTCTATTCCTCAAACGACACCGTCAGCGGAATCGAGAGCTGGTACAACTCTCAGCTCTTTGAAAACGGCTTCAAGACGATTGAACAGCGTTCGGCTGAGATTAACGCTGTCACCAAGGACGAGATTATTAAGGCTGCAAATAAGCTCAGCTTAGATACAATTTATGTGTTAAAAAACAAGTGAGGGGTGAGCAGATGAATATTACAGAGATTAAATCCGAACGCGCTCACGACAGCTATTTTAAGCTAAAGCACAGCTCGGGACTTACAATTTACGTTTACCCCAAGGAGGGCTACCGCTCCACCTACGCCATTATCGGCACGAACTACGGCAGTGTAAACACCTGCTTTTCGGTTGACGGCGGAGAAAAAATCACCGTTCCCGACGGCATAGCCCATTACCTTGAGCACAAGCTGTTCGAGAGCGAGGAGGGCGACGCCTTTGCGCGTTACGCAAAAACAGGCGCGTCCGCAAACGCTTACACCAGCTTTGAAAAGACCTGCTATCTCTTCTCCTGCACCGACCGCTTTGAGGAGAGCTTCGAGATTCTGCTCGACTTTGTTCAGGATCCGTACTTTACAGCGGAAACCGTTGCCAAGGAGCAGGGCATCATCGGTCAGGAAATCAAGATGTACGACGATTCTCCCGACTGGCGCGTGATGTTTAATATGCTCGAGAATATGTACCACAACCACCCGGTTAAAATTGACATCGCCGGTACGGTTGAGTCCATCGCGGAAATCACCGCCGAAAAGCTCTACGACTGCTACAACGCTTTTTATAACCTAAATAATATGGCTCTTTGCGTCGCGGGCAACGTGACTGTGGAGCAGGTGCTTAAAATCTGCGACAAAATGTTAAAGCCATGCGAGGAGCATAAAATTACAAATTACTTTGAGGACGAGCCTGCCGAGATTGTAAATCCCTACGTTGAACAGAGCTTCCCGGTTATGGTACCGCTGTTCAACCTCGGTTTCAAGGAGAGCCCTGAAAAAATTGACGAGAAAAAGCTCGCTCATACCGATATTCTGCTCTCAATGCTCGCATCGCCCACGAGCAAGCTGTACAGACAGCTTATGGACGAAAACCTGATTAACAGCTCCTTTACCTACGAGCTGTTCGAGGGTCCGGGCTATTGCTCGGTTATTTTCGGCGGAGAATCACGCTCACCAAGGCAGGCGGCTGAAATTATCAAGCAGTATATCGCCGGTGTTAAGCAAAACGGACTTGACAAAGAGGACTTTGAAATCGCCAAAAAATCCGTTTACGGCGACGTTATTTCCTCGCTCAACAACGTCGGCTCAATCGCGAATACAATCGAGGCATACCACTTCAACGGCAACGAGCTCTTTAGCTATATCGACGCGGTTGCCGAGACTTCCTTTGACGATATAACATCAAGGCTTGCCGAAATGCTCGACGTAAACAACTGCACACTTTCCGTTATCAAGCCCGAGGGCGCGGAGGTGTAGTATGGATAATTTTCACGTAGTATTTCCGTACCTCGGCTGGCAATTCGACATCAGCCGCGTGGCGTTTCAGATAGGAACCTTTAAAATTTACTGGTACGGCGTAATCATTATGGTCGGCTTGTTTTTGGCGATTTTCTACGCCTACAAAAACGCCGCGAGGTACAACGTTAATTGGAACAAGCTGTTCAACTGCGTTTTGGTCGGCATTGTCACAGGCGTTATCGGCGCAAGGCTGTACTTCTGCGTTTTCCATTGGGAGGACTACTTTGTTCCCGGCAAATTTATTGATATAATAAAAATCAACGAGGGCGGCCTTGCCATTTACGGCGGCATAATCGGCGCGCTGCTCGGCGGCTTAATTGTCGCGAAAATTCAGAAGATGAAGATTATGCCGATTCTCGACATCACTATGATATCATTTTTGATAGGTCAGGGAATAGGCCGCTGGGGCAACTTTATGAATCAGGAGGCTTACGGCACTCCAACAGGTTTGCCGTGGGCGATGATGAGCGAGGGCACGAACAATATCGCGGTTCATCCGTGCTTTTTGTACGAATCGCTCTGGTGCCTGCTCGGATTTTTCCTGCTCCACTTCTACGGCAAATACCGCCAACGTTACGCAGGACAAATTTTTTATATGTACCTTGTGTGGTACGGCTTGGAGCGCACCTTTGTTGAGGGTTTAAGGACGGACAGCCTGTATCTGCCGTTCCAAATCTTCGGAATGGACGTAAGAGTTTCACAGCTTTTGTCGGCAATTTTGGTAGTGGTCGGCATAATCTGCTTAATTATCAATATCAAAAGGGAGGATCCTTTCTATGCAAATTATCGACGGAAAAAAGGTGTCGGCAAACGTAAAAGAAAGCGTAAGGCTTGAGTGCGAAAGACTCGTTAAGGAGCACGGCGTAACACCCGGACTCGCGGTTGTAATCGTCGGTGACGATCCGGCTTCGCGCGTATACGTTAATAATAAAAAGAAAGCCTGCGAGCTTGTCGGCTTTAAGAGCGAGGAGTACGCGCTTCCGGCGGAAACCACCCAGGAGGAGCTTTTATCGCTTGTCGATACTCTCAACAACAAGGACGACATTAACGGAATTTTGGTTCAGCTGCCGCTTCCGAAGCACCTCGACGACAAGTCGGTTATCGAGAGAATCAGCCCCAAAAAGGACGTTGACGCGTTCCACGCCGTAAACGTCGGCAAAATTATGCTCGGCGAGTACGACTTTCTGCCCTGCACACCTGCAGGAGTAATGGAAATGCTCCACCAGTACGAAATCCCCGTTGAGGGCAAGGAGTGCGTGGTAATCGGCAGAAGCAATATCGTAGGCAAGCCGATGGGAATGCTGTTGCTCCACGAAAACGGCACCGTGACAATCTGCCACAGCAGGACAAAGAACCTCAAAGAGGTCTGCCAAAGAGCCGATATTCTCGTTGCCGCGGTTGGCAGAGCTAAGTTTGTCACAGCGGATATGGTCAAGGACGGCGCGGTTGTAATCGACGTGGGAATGAACCGCGACGAAAACGGCAAGCTCTGCGGCGACGTTGACTTTGAAAACGTCAAGGACAAGTGCTCATACATAACCCCCGTACCCGGCGGAGTAGGCCCGATGACAATCGCGACGCTGATGAAAAACACAATCAAGGCGTGCAAGATACAGAAC
>CAMNHG010000193.1 GCA_946539105.1 uncultured Clostridia bacterium
ACAGTTCCGTTTTCAAGAACCAAGTACGCAGCTCGACTCATATTATCATCCTTTCGATTATTATAATGGAGAATTGAAAATTGAAAATGGAAAATTGCGGTTAAAATTTAATTTCACACCATATTTATTCATTCGGGAACAAAACCTATCGGCAAAGCAAATCTTTCCGCCCGACCGAAATTATCAATTTTCCAATATCAATTATCAATTAATTTTCGTACGTTGATATTACCTGCTTTGCGACCGACAGCTTGCTTGTGCGCATATCCATAGCCTGTTTTTCGAGGTATTTATGCGCCTGGCCCTCGCTCATATTAAGGCAGGTAACTAACAGCAGCTTTGCGCGGTCGATGATTTTTATATCCTCAACCATACTTTTCAGCCGCTCGTTTTCGCGCTCTACGCTGAGCATACGCGTGCGGAAGCAGTCGGTAAACTGCAAATAATGGTGAAACAAATGCTTGTTAATCGGCTTGGCGATTACGAGCACGCCGTGCTTTGTGAGCAAATCGTTTACCTCGTCCGCGCTTTTTTGCGGAACAATTATCACAACACTCGAGCGCGACGTCGCGGCAAACTGACTTGAAAGCTCAATACCGTTTTCGTCGGGGAGCGGAGCGTTAATGCAGATAAGGTCAAACTCCTTTTCGCTGTCCCCGGCGGTCTCCCTCGCGCCGTAAGCCGAATATGACGTGGTGATTTTTACATAGCCCTCGTTTCTGAGGAGCTGGGCGAGCGGTTGCGCGCTTTGCTTTGAACCGGTTATCAGCAACGCACTTTTCACACTCTCACCACCGCACATCTGTCTTCAACATATTATTTTACAAGATTTGAAGGTTTTATAATTTACTTTATGGAATTAAAGCAATATTTTTAGAGCTTTACTAAATCCGTTCGTTTGAGGTGAGGTTTTTGTTTAAATTATCCCTCACAAAAAGAGCCGCCATTAGGCAGCTCTTTAAAATTATACATCTTATACACCAAACAAAAGCTCGTAGTATGAGGGATAGGGCCAGTAGTCCGAAGCGGTCTCGGTCTCCATGCTGTCGCCGACAGCTCTGAGCTCCTGCATTTTTGAGAAAACGCTCTCGCGGAAATAGGTGGCGTAAGCCAAGCCGTCGTCCTTGTACTCGCCCGCTTCCATAACGGCTTCCTCGAGCTCGGCGGTCTTTTTAACAAAGCAAACCAGCTTGTTTGAAAGGCTTGTTATAAGCTCCTCCTCAACTGTGGTGGGGATAGCCTCCGAAAGTGCTTTTTTGGCAAGCGCGGTCTCGGTAAGCTCGCGAACAAAGGCAGTTACCGCGGGTGTGATGTTCTTTCTCGCCATATCAATCATAGTGAGAGCTTCAATGTTAATCTGCTTTGAGTAGCTTTCAAGCTCAATTTCATATCTCGCCCTGAACTCAGCCTCGGTGCAGATGTTGTTCTTTACAAAGAGGTCGATGTTCTTCTGATCCATAAAGTGAGCGAACGCCTCGGGGAGCGATTTGAGATTTAAAAGACCTCTTCTCTCTGCCTCGCCTACCCATTCCTCGGCGTAGTTGTCGCCGTTGAAAATAATCCTTCTGTGCTCGGTAAATACCCTTTTTACCAGCTTTCTTACAGCTATTTCGGTATCTGCCGCGGCGGAAATTTCATCATAGAACTGCGCAAGCTCCTCGGCTACCATAGTGTTGAGCATATAGTTGGGACAGCCGATGTTAAGTGCCGAGCCGAGCGCGCGGAACTCAAACTTATTGCCCGTAAACGCGAACGGCGAGGTGCGGTTGCGGTCTGAGGTGTCCTTTTTAAAGTCGGGGAGAACGTCAACGCCGGTCTGAACCCTCTCCTTGACCTGGCTTACGTACTCTCCGCCCTCGATGATGGCGTCAACCATCGCGCCTAAATCGTCGCCGAGGTACATTGAGATAATCGCCGGGGGAGCCTCATTCGCGCCGAGACGGTGATCGTTGCCTGCGGATGCCACGGTGATTCTGAGCAAATCCTGGTACTCGTCAACAGCCTTTACAACTGCCGCGAGGAAAAGCTGGAACTGAATATTATCCTCCGGACGCTTGCCGGGAGAAAGCAGGTTTTCGCCTGTATTTGTCGAGATTGACCAGTTGTTGTGCTTGCCCGAGCCGTTAACGCCGGCAAAGGGCTTTTCGTGGAGAAGGCATACAAGGCCGTGCTTTTCGGCGGTCTTTTTCATAATCTCCATTGTCAGCTCGTTGTGGTCGTTCGCGATATTTGAGGTAGTAAAAATCGGAGCGAGCTCGTGCTGTGAGGGGGCAACCTCGTTGTGCTTTGTCTTTGCGAGCACGCCGAGGCTCCAAAGCTCCTCGTCGAGGTCCTTCATAAACGCCGCTACCCTTGTTTTAATAGCTCCGAAGTAGTGGTCGTCAAGCTCCTGTCCCTTGGGTGCCTTCGCGCCGAAAAGAGTTCTGCCGGTGAGCTTTAAGTCCTCGCGCTGATTGTACAAGTCGCGGTCGATAAGAAAGTACTCCTGCTCGGGACCTACGGTGGTGATTACCCTTGTGACGTCGGTCTTGCCGAAAAGGTGCAGAATCTTGACCGCCTCTGTGCTGATTCTCTCCATTGAGCGGAGAAGCGGAGTTTTCTTGTCGAGAACCTCGCCCGTGTATGAGCAGAACGCCGTGGGAATGTACAGCGAGCCGTCCTTAACAAAAGCAGGAGAGGTGGGATCCCATGTCGTATAGCCCCTCGCCTCAAAGGTCGCGCGGATTCCGCCGCTGGGGAACGACGAAGCGTCGGGCTCGCCCTTGATGAGCTCCTTGCCCGAAAATTCCATAATTACCTGACCCTCGCCGTTGGGGGTGATAAAGCTGTCGTGCTTTTCGGCGGTAACGCCGGTCATAGGCTGGAACCAGTGGGTGTAATGGGTACAGCCAAGCTCGATTGCCCAGTCCTTCATCGCGGCGGCAACAACGTTAGCCACGCTCAAATCGAGCGGCTCGCCGTCCTGAATTGTCTTTTTAAGTGCCTTGTAAGTTGATTTTGGAAGTCTCTCCTGCATTTTCTGGTCGTTAAATACCTTGCAGCCGAACATCTCGGGAACCTTAGACATAACAACTCTCCTGTCTGCTGATTTAAAATAGAGGCACTGTAAGCCAATGCTTACAGCGCCCTTGCTGTTATTGTCAGTATATTCTCTTTTTGTGATTTTGTCAAGATTTTTTTGAACGGTCTTTAGGTGTTTTGCTGCGTGATTTTTGGGTAATTTGCGGAAA
>CAMNHG010000194.1 GCA_946539105.1 uncultured Clostridia bacterium
TTTTGCAGGATTAGCTGTACAAACCTGCAAAATCGCATTTGTTTGGTATGTTAAGACGGATAATCTTCTTGACTTTTGAAGCCTTATATGATAAAATTTTTATAACTATGCGGGCTGTTTCTTTAAGGCTTTGCATATTAGTAAAACAGCACCTGTTGAAAGGAGAGTAAAGGACTGTTAGCGCCCGGACCGTAAAAGGTTGACGAGGAATGGCGGTTATCGAAAGATTCGGCGGATGCCGTCACGGCAAACAGCGTGTCGTCAGGAAGAAAGGAAAAAGCAGAATCAAAACTGTAACAGAGGTTCTTCCGCCGCTTTATTTTAATATTAATTATTATATTTAGCCTAAAAGGAGATAAAATCATGAGAGTTGTTATTCAGGACAATTACGATAAAATGTGCAAGTGGGCGGCAAACTACATCGCTCAGAAAATCAAGGCTCACAAGGAGGACCGTCCCTTCGTGCTCGGACTTCCCACAGGCTCATCGCCCATCGGCGTTTACAAGGAGCTCTACACAATGAACCAAAACGGCGAGCTTTCATTCGCCAATGTTGTTACCTTCAACATGGACGAATACCTCGGCCTTCCTCACGAGCACGACCAGAGCTACTGGTACTTTATGCACGACAATTTCTTCGATCACCTCGTTGATATGAAGCCCGAAAACATCAACATCCTCAACGGTATGACAGACGACCCCGAGGGTGAGTGCGCAAGATATGAGGAGAAAATCGCTTCCTACGGCGGAATCGACCTCTTCATGGGCGGCATCGGCGTTGACGGTCACATCGCCTTCAACGAGCCGTTCACAAGCCTTGCCTCACGCACAGGCGTTCGTAACCTCACCACCGACACAAGAATCGTTAACTCACGCTTCTTCGGCAACGATCCCGAGGCTGTTCCGGCTCAGGCTCTTTCGGTAGGCGTAGGCACCGTTACAGACTCAAAAGAGGTTCTTATCCTCATCAACGGCCACAATAAGGCTAAGGCTCTTGCCGAGACCGTTGAGGGCTCTGTAAGTCACAAGTGGACCTGCTCCGCGCTTCAGATGCACAACGGCGCAATCATCGCCTGCGACGAGGCTGCGTGCGACGAGCTCACCGTCGGCGCGTACAAGTACTTCCTGGATATCGAAAGTAAGGAGAGACTTTAATGTATAAAATCAAGGATCTTTACGATCTCGACCACACGCTCGCCAAGGACTATCTTTCTCAGTTCACATACCCTTGGGAAGCCTTAAAGGGCATCAAGGATTTTATTATCGAGCTTGGCAAAACCCTCGGCGACGACTACGAGGAGGTTTCCGAAAACGTTTGGGTTCACAAGACAGCGACCGTATTCCCTTCGGCTTACCTCGGAGCACCCTGCATCATCGGCCCCAATACCGAGGTAAGACACTGCGCGTTTATCCGCGGCTCGGCACTTGTCGGCGCGGACTGCGTGGTAGGCAACTCGGTAGAGCTCAAGAACGTTATCCTCTTTGACCACGTTCAGACTCCGCACTATAACTACGTGGGCGACTCAATTATGGGTTACTTCTCGCATATGGGCGCGGGTTCAATCACATCAAACGTTAAGTCCGACAAAAAGCTCGTTGTGGTTCACAACGGCGACGAGCACCTTGAAACCGGCGTTAAAAAGTTCGGTGCGATGGTAGGCGACTATGTAGAGGTCGGCTGCAACGCTGTTCTCAACCCCGGCACGGTTATCGGCAGACATTCAAACGTATATCCCACCTCATGCGTTCGCGGAGTTATCCCCGAGAACAGCATTTGCAAGACCCCCGGCGTTGTTGTAGAAAGGAAGACTGACTGATGGGCAAGTATTTCGGAACCGACGGCTTCAGAGGCGAAGCCAACAAAAACCTGACCTTTGAGCATGCTGTAAAAATCGGCCGTTTTCTCGGCTGGTATTTCGGCGAGAACATGGGCAAAAAGGCAAAAATCGTAATCGGCAAGGACACCAGACGTTCTTCCTATATGTTTGAGTACGCGCTTTGCACAGGTCTTATGGCGAGCGGCGCGGACGCTTACATCATGCACGTAACAACAACCCCCTCGGTTGCTTATATCACCCGTACCGACGACTTTGACTGCGGTATTATGATTTCCGCTTCACACAACCCGTTCTATGACAACGGCATTAAGCTGCTCAACGCAAAGGGCGAGAAGATGGAGGAGGAAACCCTCTTAAAGGTCGAGGAGTACATCGACGACAAAATCGAAATTCCGATCGCTCACCGCGAGAACATCGGACGCACCGTTGACTACGTTGAGGGACGTAACCGCTACATCGGCTACCTTATCTCAATGAGCAAGTACAGCTTCAAGGGCGTTAAGGTAGGTCTTGACGTTGCAAACGGCGCGGCTTGGAATATCGCAAAGGGCGTGTTCAACGCTTTAGGTGCAAAAACTTACGTTATCAACGACGCTCCCGACGGCTACAACATCAACACCGACTGCGGCTCGACCCACATCGAGCATTTGCAGAAGTTTGTTGTTGACAACGGCCTCGACGTAGGCTTTGCTTACGACGGCGACGCCGACCGCTGCCTTGCGGTTGACGAAAAGGGCAACGTAATCACAGGCGACCACATCATCTATATGTACGGCGTTTATATGAAGGAGAGGGGCAAGCTCCTCAACAACAAGGTCGTTGCTACAATTATGAGCAACTACGGTCTTTTCAAGGCTCTTGAAAAGGTCGGCATTGAGTGCGACAAAACCGCTGTAGGCGACAAGTACGTTTACGAGAATATGGTTCAGACAGGCAACCGCATCGGCGGCGAGGAGTCCGGACATATCATCTTCTCAAAGTACGCTACCACAGGCGACGGTATCCTCACATCGCTTAAGCTGATGGAGGTTATGCTTGCCAAGGAGAAGCCCATGAGCGAGCTCGCTGCACCGATGGTTATGTATCCCCAGGTGCTCAAGAACGTTAAGGTTAAGTCAAAGCCCGACGCAAAGAACGATCCCGACGTACAGGCTGAGGTTGCAAAGGTGACCGAGGCTCTCGGCGACAGCGGACGTATTCTTCTCAGAGAATCAGGCACAGAGCCTGTTATCCGCGTTATGGTTGAGGCTGACAGTGACGAAACCTGCGAAAAGTACGTTGACCAGGTAATCGACGTTATCCGCGCAAAGGGACACATTATTTAAGCG
>CAMNHG010000195.1 GCA_946539105.1 uncultured Clostridia bacterium
ATCAAGCTGCTTTTCAGCGAGAGCTATGAAATCAGCTCCGATTTGATAGAGGCAAAGAGCATTGCCGTTTGCGCCGCGATTATTCTTGACGAAGTTAGGGAGGGCAGACAATGATTAACAGCATTTATGTTGACAATATTATTAAAACCGCGCTTCTCGAGGACATCAATTACCTCGACTGCGCCACCGATTACCTGATTGACGACGAGCAGGAAAATTCCGCGCGCTTTTTGGCAAAGAGCGACGGAGTTCTATGCGGAATCAACATCGCGCTCAGGGTTTTTGAGATTTTACAGCCTGCGGGCTTTACCGCCGAGGTTTATAAAAACGACGGTGACGTTTTGCAAAAGGGCGACATCATCGCCGAAATCCACGGCAAGACAAAGGCTATTCTAAAGGGCGAGCGCACCGCGCTTAACCTGATTCAGCATATGAGCGGCGTTGCCACCGCTACTGCAAAGGCGGTAGAGCTTGTCAAGGGCACAAACGCGTCTATCGCCGACACACGCAAGACCTTGCCGGGACTCAGACCGCTTCAAAAGTACGCGGTAACGGTAGGCGGAGGCAAAAATCACCGCTATAATTTGTCTGACGCGGCTATGCTTAAGGACAACCACGTTGACGCCGGCGGAGGAATTGCCGCGGCGGTCGCTAAGCTAAAGGAAAAGCTCGGTCATATGACTAAAATCGAGCTGGAGGTAAGGAACCTCGACGAGCTCGGTCAGGCACTTGAAGCAGGTGTAGACGTAATTATGCTCGACAATATGAGCACCGAGATGATGCGTGACGCCGTCGCCATTACAAACGGCAGGGCTCTGCTTGAGGCCAGCGGCGGTATTACCGACGACAGAATCCGCGAAATTGCCGAGACCGGCGTTGATATAATTTCAATGGGCGCGCTTACCCATTCGGTTACGGCGTTTGATATTTCGCTGAAAATAAGTGACTAATTTAGTGATTAATTTATGGAGGTATAAATAATGGTTAAAATCGGAATTTTGGGTTACGGCAACCTCGGCAGAGGCGTTGAGGCCGCAATCAAAAAGAACAGCGATATGGAGCTCGTCGCGGTTTACACAAGGCGCGATCCCAAGTCGCTGACAATCAACACAGACACGGCTGCGGTTAAGAGCACAGCCGACCTTGACACAGGCAAGGAGGATATTGACGTTCTCGTAATCTGCGGCGGCAGTGCTACGGATTTGCCGGAGATGACTCCCAAGTACGCGGCTATGTACAACGTAATTGATTCGTTCGATACCCACGCAAGAATCCCCGAGCACTTCGCAAACGTTGACAAGGCGTCAAAGCAGGCAGGCAAAATCGGAATTATCAGCTGCGGCTGGGATCCCGGTATGTTCTCGCTCAACAGAGTATATGCCGAGTCGGTAATGCCCGACGGTCAGGCGTACACATTCTGGGGCAAGGGCGTAAGCCAGGGACACTCCGACGCTGTAAGAAGAATCGACGGCGTTAAGGATTGCCGCCAGTACACGGTTCCCGTTCCCGAGGCTCTCGACAAGGTAAGAAACGGCGAAAATCCCGAGCTTACAACGCGCGAAAAGCATACAAGAGAGTGCTTTGTAGTTGCCGAGGATGGCGCGGATCTCGCAAGAATCGAAAACGAGATCAAGACAATGCCCAACTACTTTGCCGACTACGACACCACCGTAAACTTTATCTCCGAGGACGAGATGAAGCGCGACCACAGCGGCTTGCCCCACGGCGGTTCGGTTATCTATTCGGGCACTTCAAGCGACGGCAACAACCACGTTATCGAGTACAGCTTGAAACTCGACTCTAACCCCGAGTTTACAGGCTCGGTGCTTATCGCGTACGCGCGCGCGGCGTTCAGGCTCTTTAACGAGGGAGTAAGCGGCGCAAAGACCGTGCTTGACATCGCTCCTGCGTACCTCAGCGCGAAGTCGGGCGAGGAGCTCAGAGCGCACTCCCTTTAAGAGTTTAGAGTTTAATTATTTTGAATTTAACATCAGTTAAAATTTTATAAAATTAAGAAAGGAGAAACGTTATGAAATATATGTGCGAGCCCTGCGGCTACATCTATGATCCCGCAGAGGGCGATCCCGACGGCGGTATCGCTCCCGGCACAGCGTTCGAGGATATTCCGGACGATTGGTGCTGCCCTGTTTGCGGCGTAGGCAAAGATGACTTTGTTCCCTACGAGGATTAATTAACAGAAAAAAATAAACCTGTTCCCGAAAAAGGAACAGGCTTATTTTGTATAGGGGAATTTGTGTTTTTACCTTGCCGTAACGTTAACTTCTTCTGTTGCCCAAAATCTGAATGATAAGGTCGAGTACCTTAATGTAAATCCAAAGTACCGTAAACGCCAGTCCGAAGGCTGCCATCCACTCGTACTGTGCAGGCATTTTGTTCTCTACAACGTGCTCAATCATAGCGAAGTCCGAGATTAAAAACAGCGTCGCGATGATGATTGATACAACCGTAAAGCCGATTGAAATCCAGAAGTTGCCCATAATCAAAGCTACAAACGGTCTTGTCAGCGGAATGAGATAGCCGATAAAGCTGAAAATCGAAATTCCGATCATTCCTGCAACGAGCGTGAGCATTACCATATGGAACTTTTTGCTTGCCTTGATAATTCTCGTTGCGTAAAGAATCGCCATTGTCATGACAATTACAATCGTAATCGCCAGTGCCAAAAGTCCGAGGTATTCAAAGCCCTTAAGCACCGTAAAAACGAGGAACGAGATTATAAAGCCCTCGCATAACGCGAAAATCGCGCCTACAACGGGTATCGCTTTTCTCACGAAAGCCGCGGTGAGCTGTGTGATGATTGCCAAAATTCCCGCGCCTGCAAAGAACCCGAGCTGCATCATCGAGGTGCTTACCGAAAAGCCCTTGAAGTTAAGCTGAATTGTCTGCGCCTGATTTGCGAAAATTGTGTTGTTCATCACAAGGTAAACCAGCATTCCGGCAACGGCGAAAAGCAAAAAGTACGCTGTCTTTGCGACAATTCTTCCGTATCCTGCCGCTTTTTCGTTTTCTCCGGCTACCTCGTTAACCTTGCTTAAGCGGTTCATTACGGGATTTGCCCTGAAGAACGGCTTTTTTTGTTTTGTTTGAGTTGAGTTGTTGTTTCTTAAATCGCTCATTTTTTCCTCCTAT
>CAMNHG010000196.1 GCA_946539105.1 uncultured Clostridia bacterium
AGCGTTCTTTCTCATAGCGCGGAAGTGAGCCTGACCGCCTGCGGGTGACATATCGAGCAGGAAGTCCTTAGCAAACGAACCGTCCTGAATGTCGTCGAGAATCTTTCTCATAGCCTTCTTTGTGTCCTCGGTGATAATCTTGGGACCTGTGATGTAGTCGCCGTACTCAGCGGTGTTGGAGATTGAATATCTCATACCTGCAAAGCCCGACTGATAGATAAGGTCAACGATGAGCTTCATCTCGTGGATACACTCAAAGTAAGCGTTTCTGGGATCGTAGCCTGCCTCGCAGAGAGTCTCAAAGCCTGCCTGCATAAGCGCGCAAACGCCGCCGCAAAGAACAGCCTGCTCACCGAAGAGGTCGGTCTCGGTCTCTGTCTTGAATGTGGTCTCGAGAACGCCTGCTCTTGCGCCGCCGATACCGAGAGCGTAAGCCAAAGCCTTATCCTTAGCCTGACCTGTAGCGTCCTGATAAACAGCAACAAGACAGGGAACGCCCTTGCCAGCCTGATACTCTGAGCGAACTGTGTGTCCGGGTCCCTTAGGCGCGATCATTGTAACGTCAACGTCCGCGGGAGGAACGATCTGACCGAAGTGGATAGCGAAGCCGTGAGCGAACATAAGCATATTGCCTGCCTCGAGGTTGGGCTCGATGTCCTTCTTGTACATAGCGGCCTGCTTCTCGTCGTTGATGAGAATCATAATGATGTCTGCCTTCTTAGCAGCCTCAGCAGCGGTGTAAACCTCAAAGCCCTGCTCTTCGGCTCTTGCCCATGACTTACTGCCCTTGTACAGGCCGATGATTACGTGACAGCCTGATTCCTTAAGGTTGAGCGCGTGAGCGTGACCTTGGCTGCCGTAGCCGATAATCGCGATTGTCTTGCCCTCGAGGAGCGCAAGGTTACAATCGGATTGATAATAAATTGGTGCCTTCATGTTTTCTCTGTAGTCTTTCATTTTTATTCCTCCAATAAAATGATTTATATGTTAAACAGATACCGCCGTGTTGCCTTTGTCTATTGCGACTGTGCCTGTTCTTACAATCTCGCGTATGCCGTAGGGTCTGAGCAGATCGATAAGAGTCTCTACCCTGCCTGCGGTCTCGCAGTACTCAACGGTAACGCAGCTTTGCGCCACGTCAACGATTTTCGCCTGCATAATCTCAGCTGTTTTGATAATCTCAGCCCTTTTTGAAGCCGCGCAGTGAACCTTAATCAGGATAAGCTCGCGGCTGATAAAATCGCCGTCGTTGAGTCTTTTTACCTTGATAACGGGAATCACCTTGTTAAGCTGTTTTTCGAGCTGTTCAATCACATACTCGTCGCCGTTTGCGACGATGGTTATTCTCGACACCCTCGGGTCGTTTGTAACGCCTACCGCCAAGGAGTCGATGTTAAAGCCTCTGCGCGAAAAAAGTCCCGAAATTTTCGAGAGCACGCCGGCTTGGTTTTCTACAAGAATTGACAAAGTATATTGCATTTTACCGCTCCTTTACATCAACTCATATCGACGGTGTGTCGGGATAAACGTTGCACACCAGGATAAACGGCTTGTCCGACTTTACAACGTCCTGCAAAATCTCCTCCGCCTCGGCGTTTGAGCTTACCTCGGCGTGGTCGATTCCGTAAGCCTCCGCGATTTTCAGAAAATCGGGATCGCCCTGGAGCACCGTTGCCGAATGACGGCAGTCGTAGTAGTTATCCTGAAGCTCGCGCACCATGCCGAGCCTGTGATTGCGCATAATGATAATCTTTATCGCAAGGTCGTTGCCCTTGATTGTGGCAAGCTCGTTCATACTCATCTGAAAGCTGCCGTCGCCGCACACAACAACAACGTCGCGGTTCGGTCTGGCAAATTTCGCGCCGACAGCCGCCGGGATTGAATAGCCCATAGTGCCCATACCGCCGGTGGTTAAGAACCGTCCGTCGCGGATTCTAAAGTTATTCGCGCACCAAATCTGGTTTTGTCCCACATCGGCAACAAGGATTGCCTTTGAGCGGAGCATTGAGCTCAGGTGAGCGATAAGCGTTCTCGGCTCAACAAAGCCGTCGAACACCGGCGGAACCCTGAGGAAGTCCTTTTTCCAGGTCTTGACAGTCTCCTGCCACTGGTTTGGAACAACGTAGTCGCCGATATTTTCAATCAGCATATTCATAACGTTCTTCATATCGCCTACAATCGGGATTTCGGTCTTAACGTTTTTGCCGATTTCCGCGGGGTCGATGTCGATATGAATTACAAGCGTGTTTTCGCTCATCTGGTGCGGAGAGGCAACCGCTCTGTCGCCGAGCCTTGCGCCGCAAACGATAACCAAATCCGCGTCGTGAAGCGCGCGGTTTGCGACGGTCTTGCCGTGGGTACCGAGCATACCGAGGTAAAGCTCGTGCTCGCTGGGCATAACGCCGATTCCCATCATCGTCGAGATTACGGGAATAGAGGTTTTCTCCGCGAATTTTCTGAATTTGGGCTTAACGCCCGAGAGCAGCACTCCGCCGCCCGAAACAATAACGGGGCGTTTGCTGTTCTTTATAGCCTCAACAGCGCGCCTTACCTGAATTGTATGACCCTTTGTGTTGGGCTTGTAGCCGATTATATTTACGCTTTCGGGGTACTCAAAGGACTCGAGCTCGTTAATCTGAATATCCATGGGAATATCAATCAAAACAGGACCTTTACGTCCGGTTGAAGCGATGTAAAACGCCTCTTTAAATACCCTCGGCAAATCCTCGGTCTTTTTAACAATGTAACTGTGCTTTACAAACGGCTCGCACGCGCCGGTGATGTCCGCCTCCTGAAAAACGTCTCTGCCGAGAAGATCGCTGCGAACCTGGCCGGTAATCGCGATAAGCGGAATTGAGTCGGTATAAGCCGTGGCGATACCCGTAATCAGGTTTGTAGCACCCGGTCCCGATGTCGCGACGCATACGCCGGGCTTGTTGCTGCACCTTGCGTAGCCGCTCGCCATATGAGCCGCGTTCTGCTCCTGACGAACCAAAATGTGCTTAATATCCGAATCGTAAATTTTATCGTAAAAGGGGCAAATAGTAGCACCCGGATAGCCAAAGACGACCTTAACGCCCTCTGCTTCCAGACATTTTACCATTATTTCGGCACCGCTAATCATGCTGTTTGTCCCTCCTTGTGTTTTT
>CAMNHG010000197.1 GCA_946539105.1 uncultured Clostridia bacterium
TAACCGATTTTTGCTTCTAATTCTGTCATTTTATATCTCCGTTTACAGTGAGGATGATATTTCTTTAATCGCGTCTGCCTCTACGTACTCCATAGAGAGCTTGACCGCGTTCATAAGAGTTACGGCTTTTGAGTCGCCGTGAGCCTTAAACACAGGCTTTGAACACCCCAAAATAGGAGCTCCGCCGTAGGCGTTGTAGTTAAACTTGGTTTTAAGCTCCTTTAGCTCCTTCATAACAAGCCCTGCTGCCAGCTTGCCCCTTGTGCTGCCGGTAAACATATGCTTCATCTTTTTCATAAGGGTAATGGCAACGCCTTCATAAGTTTTAAGAATAAGGTTGCCGGTGAAGCCGTCGCAAACCGCAACGTCGCACACGCCCTCGGGAATATCCCTTCCCTCTACATTGCCGATAAAGTTGAGCGGACTTTCCTTTAACAGCTTGTAGGTTTCCTGATAAAGCTCGTTGCCCTTGTGCTCCTCGGTGCCGACATTGGCAAGTGCGACTCTGGGCGACTTAATCTTCATAACCTTTTCCATATAAACCGAGCCCATAAGCGCGAACTGATAAAGCATCTCCGGACGGCAGTCCACATTAGCTCCGCCGTCAAGAATCATAAAAAATCCTGTTGCCGACGGAAGAACCGGGGCAAAAGCAGGGCGTTTTATGCCCTTGATTCGTTTAATTGCGATAGTCGCGCCTACGCACAGAGCTCCGCTGTTGCCCGCGCTGATAAACGCGTCTCCCCTGCCCTCGTTTAACAGTCTTAGGCCGACAGCCATTGAGCTGTCCTTTTTGGTTTTGAGAACCGAGTCGGCCTTGTCATCCATTGTGATGACCTCGCTGCAATCCTCAATCTCGATATTATTCATAGAAATGCTGTTTTTTTCGGCAGTCTCGCGGATAATTTTCTCATTACCCGTAAGAATGATATTTGCGCCGAGCTCCCGAACGGACAGCTCGCAGCCCTTGATGATTTCAAGCGGTGCATTGTCGCCGCCAAAGGCGTCTACTATAATTTTCATATCATTCACCAATATCCCTTAAATATTTATTAAGCGAGTCAAGCGACCTCCGGGAATATGCCGCGCCTCTCTCTTTTTTGTCTCTCGGTCGGTTTTCAAGCTCAGGCAAAACGCCGAAGTTCGCGCCCATCGGCTGGAATTTCTTTACCGTTGTGTCGGAGATATACGCCGACAACGCGCCAATCATAGTATCGTTCGGTAAAGTAAGCGTTGATTTGCCGTTTAATACCCTGATGGCGTTAATTCCTGCCATAATTCCGGATGAAGCACTCTCCATATATCCCTCAACGCCTGTGATTTGACCTGCGAAAAACAACTTGTTATTTTCTTTTACAGAAAAATCAGAGTTCAAAATCTTCGGCGAACAAATAAACGTGTTGCGGTGCATTACGCCGTAGCGCACAAAGTCCGCCTTGTGAAGCGCGGGTATAAGGGAAAAAACACGTTTTTGCTCAGGGAATTTTAAGTTTGTCTGAAAACCGACAAGGTTGTACATAGTACCTGCTGAGTTTTCTTTTCTCAGCTGTAAAACTGCCCATGGTCTGTGACCTGTCTTTGGGTTAACCAAGCCTACGGGCTTCATAGGTCCGAACCTAAGCGTTCCTTCACCTCTCTGAGCCATAACCTCAACCGGCATACAGCCCTCGTAAACCTTTGGGTTATTAACGTCAAAATCATGAAGCGGAGCGCGTTCTGCCGAGACAAGCTCGTTATAAAAGTTCTCGTACTCCTCTTTGTTCATCGGGCAGTTAATATAATCGTCGTCACCTCCGCGGTCATAACGCGAAGCGGTAAAGGCGTACTCCATATCTACGCTCTCCGCGGTGACAATCGGAGCGGCGGCGTCAAAGAACGACAGCGAACCGCCGAAGTGCTTTTCGATATCCTTTGCAAGTCCGTCTGAGGTCAGCGGTCCTGTCGCGATAATCGTAATCGCGTCGTCGGGAATTTCCGTGAGTTCCTCTCTGATAACCTTAATATTCGGCTCTGATTTTATGCCGTCGGTGACAAGTTCGGCAAAAATCTCTCTGTCAACCGCCA
Organism: uncultured Clostridia bacterium; assembly: GCA_946539105.1. Lineage (GTDB taxonomy): Bacteria > Bacillota > Clostridia > Oscillospirales > Acutalibacteraceae > Ruminococcoides. The sequence continues at coordinate 2,065 of CAMNHG010000197.1, forward strand.
AAGCTCCGCCTGCAGGAACGGCGCACTTATCGGCGCATTCCATCAAGAAAGAGCCGAGCACGCGCATTTCTTCTTTTAAAAGACCGGCGGCACTTTCGAGCCTTTTAGCCTTAAGCGAATTTGAGCAGACAAGCTCGCCGAACAGGTCGGATTTATGCGCAGGTGTTTTCTTTTTCGGTTTCATCTCGTAAAGATGAACTTCACAGCCGCGTTTGGCAATCTGCATTGCCGCCTCACAGCCGGCAAGACCCGCGCCGATAACATTAATATACATTACTTATCTTCCGTTTTTTGTGTTTGGGTATAGCCGCAGCCCTCTTTTGCGCAGAACAAGGTGGGTTTTTTGCCCTTCTTTTTGTAGAGCACCTCTCCGCACTGAGGACATTTCTCATTGGTCGGCTCGTTCCAGCTTACGAAATCGCACTCGGGATAATTTGAGCAGCCGTAGAAAATCCTCTTTGTCTTGGTGTGCTTTACAATAATATCTCCGCCGCACTTGGGGCAGACTGTACCTGTTTTTTCAACGTACTTTTTGATATTTTTACATTCGGGGTAGCCGGGACAAGCGATAAACTTGCCGTATCTGCCGACCTTAACAACCATTTTACGTCCGCACTTTTCGCAGACAATATCGGTTTCGTCCTCTTTGAGCTTTAGCTTGACGCCTTCCATTTCAGCTTTTGCATCCTTAAGCGTCTGTTCAAAGTCGGAGTAGAACTCAGCCAAAAGCTCATCCCACTGAACGTCGCCGTTTTCTACACTGTCAAGCTCCTCCTCCATTTCGGCGGTAAACTTGACGTTTACGATGTTCGGGAAACGCTCCTTGAGCAGCTTTGTTATAACCTCACCGAGCTCGGTCGGAACAAGGGTTTTGGCTTCACGCTTAACATACTCACGGCTTGTCAGAGTGGTGATTGTTGCGGCGTAGGTTGAAGGTCTGCCGATACCGTATTCCTCGAGCGTTTTAATAAGCGAAGCTTCGGTATAACGCGCGGGAGGCTGGGTGAAGTGCTGGTTCTTCTTAAGCTCCTTAAGCCTTACCGGCATATCCT
>CAMNHG010000198.1 GCA_946539105.1 uncultured Clostridia bacterium
TTTTACGCAAAGGTTAGCATAGGCTAACATTATCAAAGACAGGACTGATATATATGATTAAAACGACATTAACGATTGACGGAATGATGTGTTCAATGTGCGAAGCCCATTTGAACGACGCAATTCGCAGGGATTTCAAGGTAAAAAAAGTAAGCTCATCGCACAAAAAGGGCATAACCGAAATTATCAGCGAGTCCGCGCTTGACGAAACGGCTGTAAAAAACGCCGTGGACAAGACCGGCTACAAGGTCATTTCCGTCAAGACAGAGCCGTATGAGAAAAAGCGTTTTTCGCTTTTCGGGAGGTAATTATGGCAATAGTTAAGTTTGACGGAGTTACAAGGGTTTACAAAAGCGGCGAGCACGAGCTCAAGGCACTCGATAACGTCAGCTTTGAGCTTAATGAGGGCAAGTTTGTGGTTATCCTCGGCCCGTCGGGAGCAGGCAAGAGCACATTGCTCAACCTTCTCGGAGGGCTGGACAGCCCCACAAGCGGCACAATCACCGTCGGCGGCAGGGACATAAGCACCCTTTCCGACAACGAGCTTGCCGACTACCGCGCCGCGACGGTTGGATTTGTATTTCAGTTTTACAACCTGATACCCACCCTTACGGTGTACGAGAATGTCGAGCTTGTGTCGCAGATTTCTCCCAATTCGCTCGACGCGAAAAAGATGGTAGCCGAGGTCGGCTTGCAGGATCACCTGCACAACTTTCCGGCTGAGCTTTCGGGCGGAGAACAGCAGAGAATTTCAATCGCCCGAGCTCTCGCCAAAAACCCCAAGATTCTGCTCTGTGACGAGCCCACAGGCGCGCTCGACTCCGAAACGGGCGTTATGGTGCTTAAGCTGTTGCTCAGTATGGCGAAAAACTACGGCAAAACAATCGTAATCGTCACCCACAACCAGAGCATCGCGAAAATGGCTGACGTTGTAATCCGCGTTAAAAACGGAAAAATACGCTCGATGACGGAGCAGGAAAATCCGATGAGTGCCGACGAGGTGGAGTGGTAATGCTTATACGCAAGTTGTTCCGTACCGCGTGGGGCTATAAGGCTCAGTTTATCTCGATGATAATTATGATAACGCTCGGTATGGGTATGTTTTTGGGCTTCAATATGGAGTGGGCGACAATCGAGCACGACACGTTCAAGTTCTTTGACCAAACGCGTTACGCCGACTACCGCCTGTATTCGCAGGAGGGCTTCACGAGCGGTGATTTGGATAAAATCCTGCAAATTGACGGAGTTGAAGCCGCCACGCGCTTCCTCTCGGTTAACCTCGATATTAAGGGTGAGAAAAACAAATCCCTCGCGCTCGACGTAAGCGAAAATTACACAGTGTCTACCTTCACGGTAATTCAGGGCGCGGAGTATGACGAGAACAGCGACGGCATTTGGCTGTCCGATAAATTCGCTTCTCTTAACGGATATTCGCTTGGCGATACCTTGACGCTCGAATATCAGGGCGTTGAGCTTTCGGGCGAGATCGTCGGGCTTATTAAGGCAGGCGAGCATATGATTTGCGTTGCCGACAAAAACCAGCTTATGCCCGACTACAACACCTTTGGCTTTGCATACGTAACCCCGAAAAAGCTGAAAGGCTTTGTCGTCGATAAAACCAAAAGCTCAGTTAAGGACGAGCTTAAAAAGTCCGGAGTTCCGGCTGAATTTGCCGACGACAGCCTTGCTAATCTGTTTGTTACGGACGATACCATGGAAAAGGCTGAAAACGCCGTTTTTGCCCAGATTAACCTGATTTCGGATATGGATAAGCAGAGCCTTGAAAGTGCGGTAAAGGACAAGCTGGGGAGGACAATTATGGTTACTCCCAAGGACGACCACGTTGTTTACAAGGAATCGCAGGGCGAAGCCGAGGAGGGCAAGACAATGGGCTCGGTACTGCCGGTGCTGTTCCTGGCAATCGCGATACTTACAATGGTTACGACAATGCACCGAATTGCCACCAAGGAGAAGCTGCAAATCGGCACGCTAAAGGCACTCGGCTTTAAGAACCGCAGAATTTTGCTCCACTACACGTCCTACGGACTGTTTATCGGTCTTTCCGGTACGGCTCTTGGAATAGCCCTGGGCTACGCCGTCTGCAAGCTGATAATGAGCGAGAACGGAATGATGGGCACTTACTTTGATATGCCCGACTGGTCAGCCGTGATTCCGCCGTTTTGCTACCCGGTAATGGCAGGCACAATCGGCTTGCTCACGCTTATCAGCTACCTGTCCGTCCGCAGTCAGCTAAAGGGCACGGCTGCTGACGCGCTCAGACCGTATTCGCCTAAGAAAATGCGCAAGGTTTTCCTTGAAAAGTTCAGGTTTTGGGATAAGCTGCGCTTCGGAACAAAGTGGAATATCCGCGATTTAAGCCGACACAAAAGCCGTTCGGCTATGACCTTGTTCGGCATAGCAGGCTGTATGGTGCTTATGGTCGGCGGCTTGGGAATGCGCGACACAATGTCGGGCTTTCTCGACTTGCTAAACAACGATATTTCAAATTACACCACAAAGGTGAATATAGCTGAAAACGCCGACAGCAAAAAGGCAAAACAGCTTGCCTCAGAGCTTGACGGCGATTGGGAGAGCTTAGAGGGCATAAGCCTTGACGGCGAGACAATCACGCTCGACGTCGTTCACAATCCGCATAATATGTACAACATAATCGACGAGGACAACAACAGAATCGACCTCAGCGACGAGGGAGTCTACCTCTGCCTGAGGCTTAAGGACAAGGCGAAAATCGGCGATACAATCGAATTTTCACCCTACGGCTCAAAGGACACCTACACCGCGAAGGTAATCGGCTACAACCGCGCGATTATGACCGAGAGCGTCACAATGACCGATACCTTAGCCGACAAGCTCGGCATAGATTACACCGTTTCGGCGGTTTATACCGAAAAAGAAACCGGAGAAATCGAATCCTCAGACCTTATTTCGGGCAAGCAGGACAAGGCTCAGCTAATGGATACCTATGGCAGCTTTGTCGAGATTATGGACACTATGGTCATTGTCCTTGTAATCGCAGCGGTAATCCTCGGCGTTGTAGTGCTGTATAACCTCGGAATTATGAGCTACGTTGAACGCTCGCGCGAGCTTGC
>CAMNHG010000199.1 GCA_946539105.1 uncultured Clostridia bacterium
AGAACTTGGCGATATCAACCATACAGGTTGTCTCGTCCATTACGATAAGTCCGCCGGAGCCCATCATTGAGCCGATAGCGAGAAGGTTGTCGTAGTCAATCGGAATATCGAGGTGCTCCTCGGGGATACATCCGCCGGAGGGGCCGCCTGTCTGAGCAGCCTTGAACTTCTTGCCGTTGGGGATACCGCCGCCGATTTCGAATACGATTTCGCGCAGAGTTGTACCCATCGGGATTTCTACAAGACCGGTGTGGTTAATCTTACCGCCGAGAGCGAATACCTTTGTACCCTTGCTCTTCTCGGTACCCATTGAAGCGAACCAATCCGCGCCCTTAAGGATAATCTGGGCGATGTTCGCGTAGGTCTCAACGTTGTTGAGGATTGTGGGCTTCTGATAAAGACCCTTAACAGCCGGGAACGGAGGACGGGGTCTGGGCTCGCCGCGCTTGCCTTCGATAGAAGTCATAAGAGCGGTTTCCTCGCCGCATACGAACGCGCCCGCGCCGAGACGGAGCTCGAGGTCAAAGTCAAAGCCCGAGCCGAAGATGTCCTTGCCGAGCAGACCGTACTCGCGAGCCTGGTCGATAGCGATCTGGAGACGCTTAACGGCGATAGGATACTCGGCACGAACGTAAACTCTACCCTTTGTAGCACCGATAGCGTAGCCTGCGATAGCCATAGCCTCAATCAGTGAGTGGGGGTCGCCCTCGAGAACCGAACGGTCCATAAACGCGCCGGGGTCGCCTTCGTCGGCGTTACAGCAAACGTACTTCTGATCAGCGTCGTTAGCAGCCGCGAATTTCCACTTTAAGCCTGTCGGGAAGCCCGCGCCGCCTCTGCCGCGCAGACCTGAATCGAGGATAGTCTGGATAACTTCCTCGGGAGTCATTTCTGTCAAAACCTTACCCAAAGCGGCATAGCCGTCCTGAGCGATGTAGTCGTCAATCTTTTCGGGATCGATAACGCCGCAGTTACGCAGAGCAACACGCTTTTGCTTAGCGTAGAAAGCGGTCTTGTTGAGGGACTTAATCTTGTCCTCCTCAACTGTCTCCTGGTAAAGAAGTCTGGTAACGATTCTACCCTTTAAGAGGTGCTCCTCTACGATTTCGGGAATATCCTCTACCTTTACCATTGAATAGAAGCTGCCCTCGGGGTAAACTACCATAATCGGGCCGAGCGCGCAAAGACCGAAACAGCCGGTTGTGATAACGTTAACCTCTTTTTCGAGTCCGTTTGCCGCGATTTCTTCCTTTAATTTTTCAACAATTTTTAAGCTGTTTGAAGAGGTACAGCCGGTACCGCCGCAAACAAGTACATTAGAACGATACATATAGCCCTCCTTATTCAGCGTAAGCTCCGATAGTGTACTTGGAAACTACGTTTTTGTTAACAAGGTGGTCGTTAACAACCTCAACAGCCTTTTCGGGAGTCATCTTAACGTATGTAACCTTTTCCTGACCGGGAATTTCTACTTCTACAACGGGCTCGTACTGGCAAATGCCGATACAGCCTGTCTGTGTTACCACGATATCGTCCGAGAGACCGCGCTTTGCGATCTCCTCAACAAAAGCGTTGAGAACAGGTCTCGCGCCTGCCGCGATACCGCAGGTTGCCATACCAACGAGCACCTTTGCAGCGTTGGGGTTTTCTTTTCTTAAATTAACATTTGCTCTTGCCTTATCTCTGATAGCCTGCAGTTCAGCTAAAGATTTCATTTTAATTGGCACCTCCGTATATAATTTGAGTTTGTTCTTCTAAAAATGCGTTAATCCATTCCAAAACGTCGGGCGTGTCAAGACTTACGTCGCCGAGCACTTCCCTGAGCTCGCGCGTGTCGAGGGTAAAGGAGCCGTTGTCGGTGCTGTGGATAAAGACAAAGTCGATATCGGGATTGCACCTGATTAAAATTTCAACGGTCGAGTTGATATCCCCCAGCGGAGTCATATCAACGTGGCTTTTAACATATGACGCAGTGGTCACTGTGCCCTTGCCGGGCTCTGACTTAATCGAAAAGCTGCCGCCCGTCTGTTCGGCGGACATCTTGAACAGCGGAACTCCCAAGCCAACCTTGCGCGTTGTGCGCGTGGTAAAGAACGGGTCGATAACCTGCTGAACCTGCTCCTCGGTCATACCGCAGCCGTTGTCCTCGATAGAGATTGTAAGCCTGTCGTTTTGATCGCTCTCGTCAACTGTGATTGTGACGAGGCTTGCCTCTGCCCTGACAGAATTTTGGGCAACGTCCATTACGTTTAAGGATAACTCTCTCATTAGTCCTGATACTTTTTGAGCACGTCTTCAACGTCGTCAACGGTAAGTCTGCCGTAAACATCGTCGTTAACGGTGATTACCGGAGCGAGTCCGCACGCGCCGATACAACGGCACGCTGTAAGCGAGAACTTGCCGTCGGGTGTACATTCCTCCGCCTCAATACCGAGCTTTTCGGAAAGCTTGTTGAGGATATCGCCCGAGCCTTTTACATAGCAGGCTGTACCGAGGCATACAGAGATATTGTACTTGCCCTTAGGAGAGAGCGCGAACTGTGAATAGAAGGTCGATACGCCGTACACTTCCTCAAGCGGCACATTAAGACCTTCCGCAACCATTTTCTGAACCTCAATCGGCAGATAACCATAAATCTCCTGAGCCTCCTGCAAAACAGGCATTACAGCACCGGGATCGTCAATGTTCCTGGCAATGACTTCCTTTAGCTTTGCTTCCTGCTCAGGTGTTCCCGAAAACGGGATACTGCTGATTTTCTTTTGCATCGTTTTTCCTCCCTGAATAGAATAGTAATCGAATTGCTAATTGCAAAAATCGCAAAATTTGCAATCCTGTCAGGTGATTTTCATAAAAATATACACACTCACCCAACTATTGCTTTTTATTATAACATAAAACTTTATGAAAGTCTATACGTTTTTTACAATGGAAACAATTTATTTCGACAAATTTTTGATAAATTTTTCCGAATGAGAATTAAAGAGGTGTAAAATGTAAAACATAGAATTTCTTTAATTACAGAGAGATATTTAAAGAGAGAGAATAAAGAGAGAAACTGCCTGCAACTAATTGCAGGCAGGTAGTTATCTT
>CAMNHG010000200.1 GCA_946539105.1 uncultured Clostridia bacterium
AATAAACTCGGTCGTCATAATCGAGCCTGCGCTGTCCTCGGGATATTTAAGGAGCTCGTTAATCTCGCGCCTCATATCCTTGTCAGCCTGCCGCAAAATTCGCTTTACGACGTTTGCCGGCATCTCCTCGATAATATCAACCGCGTCGTCGACAAACAGCTCGTTTACAATCTCCTTAAGCTCGCTGTCGCTGAAGCCGTGGATAAGGAACTCCTGAGTGTCCTCGTCCATCTCAACAAAGGTTTCCGCCGCAAGCTCCTTTGGTAAAATTCTGAAGAGAATCGGGGTTTTTTCGTCCTGAAGCTCCTCAAAAACAGCCGCAATATCGTACGGCTTCATTGTTACAAGAATGTCCCGAAGAGTGTTAAATTTTTTCTCCTCGAGCAGCTTCTTGATGGTCTCCGTAATGGTTACGTTAACCTGAATCATCATCTCTCCTCCTTTTGCATTTTTTGCATCGTGGAAAGAGACGTGTTCAAAAGGCGCAGTCCGTAAACTCAAAACCACGCAATTTTCAAATGTTTCGCGGTTTATAATTGCAGGGTTTTAAATTTAAGCGACACAACGAACGCAGAACTGCCGTCCGCCGCAACTTCGCCCGGGAACAACGCCTAAACTTCCGTCTGCGTCCATTAATGTTTCACCTCTCAATAAAAAATTGCTGAAAATAATCAGCCGTTACCTTTATATTTTATCCCTTTTGCGCTTTAATGTCAACAATGATTTTATGTTCTTGATTTTTTTTTAATATATAGTATAATATCAAATGTAAGGAGCTGTTATTATGACCTCTATGATAAAAAAATATCTTCCGTACGCTATCATAATTTTCGCGGTATTTTTGCTTGTCCCGCTGATTTTTATAAGCGAACCGATGCAGAAGTTTTCGGCGGTGGGCTACTACTTTATTTTGCTTATGACCCAGGTTGTATGCTCGGCGGTTTACTGCGCGAAGCACGGACTTGACTTTTTGTTTACGCTGATCGCGCCTATCGCGTTTTTGTTCACAATGATGATTTACGCCGGCGGTTTTTCGAACATTACAAATATTATTTTGCTGGTGGTTTACCTGATTGCCGGAATTTTCGGACTGTTTTTGGGCGACCTCGCCTTCGGCGACGCCAGAAGAAAGCAGGAGAAAAAGGAAAAGCAGGCGGCAGAGGAGCTTTTGCTCCAGGCTAAACGCCGTGACGAGCGCGAAAAGCAGAAAATGGCTGAACAGAGCGAACGTCCGCGCCGCAGAGAGGCTGCATCACATTCTCAGCGTTCATCGCGCGGCTCGCGCAACGCTCATTCATCGCGCGGCTCGCACGTGGCGCGCACAGCCGACAGAGCTCCCCGCGCTTCCGAAAAGCGCGCTTCATCGCCGAGGGATATCGACGACGATTTCGATTACGACAAGTATATGTCCGACATTGACAGAATGCTCGACGAAACAGACAGAGAAAACAGAGACCTCGATTATTAAGATATAATAAAAGCAAAAATTACCGCACGCCGAAAAGCGTGCGGTTTGTTATATACAATATATATTAGTATCCCACGCGGGAATGTAGGGGTGGTGGCGGAGATAGATTTTGTATTCGGGATTTAGCTCGCTGATTAACAGCGGCAGCTTGAAGATATCCTCAAAGCGGTGGTACGCCGAAAAATTCAGCTGCGGCTTAAAGGATTTCAGCGTGTTTTTCATCCCGAGCAGGGTGTGGTAGTCCGCGCCCTCGACGTCGGCTTTAATATAGCCTGCTGCCGTTCCGCAGAGGATTGTATCGACAGAGGCGACCTGAGTCTGCACTCCGCTTTCGGCAATCGCGCTGTTGCGCCCTGCCTTGTTGTTAAAGGTCAGCACGGTGTTGCGGCTGTACGCGCCGAGCTGCCAGAGCTCGGTGTTCTCCATATCCGCGCAGTGAGCCTTTAGCTTTTCAAAGTTCTTTCCGTTCGGCTCAAAGGCGACAATTTTGCGGTAGCTGCCGTCCGTGTAGCTCAAAAATTCGTCGATTGTGTCGCCGTTGTACGCGCCGAGGTCAACGTAAACCTCGTTTTTGCCGAGCTTTAAAATACCCTTAAACGCCTCGCTTTTGTCCGTGGTGATTTCGTCGAGCAAATTAAGCTCACCCGTGCGGTAAAAGGCGAGAACGTTTTTGTAAACGCGCCTTGACTGTTCGTCCGCGAGCAGATTATAAGCCTGCTCGATTTCGTCCGAAAAATTATCTAAAAATTCATCGTCAAACAAAATATCGCCGAAAACAGGAACGCTCGGTACAAGGGTTTTGTGTTTTGCCGCGACGTTTTTAATCGTCTGCATAACCTCACTAAGCTGGCTTGCAAAGCAGAGTGCCACGGTAAAATCACCGAGTTCTTCTTCGAGCTCGCTTAGCTTTTTAACCGTAAAGCCGTGAAAGCTCTGACCGCGGACAAATTCATCGCTTGCCATAACCGCCGAGGCTTTAATATCGTATTTTTCAAAGGCTGACAGCACCTTGTCCGCGCCGTCGCCCATTCCGTAGAGCACAACCGGCTTGCCGCTGTTTTTGAGCGACTGCCAAACGCCGGGCAGTGATTTTAAGTAATCAGTTATCATAAAAAACTCCGTAAAAAGAAAAACGCCCACCCTATTGGGTGGACACTTTTAAGTGTTGGCATCTCCCTATTTTCCCGGGCCGTCGCCAGCCAAGTATTTTCGGCACCACTGAGCTTAACTTCTGTGTTCGGTATGGGAACAGGTGGACCCTCAGCGTCATCAACACCAACTCGTTCTTTCTGAGAACAGTTGCTATTATACTACACGAAAACGGATTTGTCAACACTTTTTTTCGATTAATTTTTCCGCTCAAAAAAGCGGTATTTTAGTGCTTTTCTGCCGCAAAAAGGCGTGAAAATTTGCGCGGTTGTATGAGGGTCAGCCGTTCGCTTCTCCGATGATTTCATACTTGTGCTTGGTCGCGAGTCCTCCGCGGATATGCCGTTCGCTTTTGTTTTTGTCGAGGATTTCGCGAACGCTGCGGTAAACGGCAGGATTTGCCGTGCGCAGACGGAAGGTAACGTCCTTGTGCA
>CAMNHG010000201.1 GCA_946539105.1 uncultured Clostridia bacterium
TAAAAAATATACAGAGGACAAGGAGTTCGCCGAAAACTACACAAGCATAACCGGCGTTAAGCTTGCCGACGATAAGGTGACGAGCGGCAAGGGCGGCGCAGGCAGTGCCGGAGCGGTATTTGCCCAGGCGTTCGTTATCCTGCTCAGAGAGGGAATAGAGGCTATCCTCGTAATCGGCGGTATCATCGCTTACCTTATCAGATCGGGCAACAGAAAGCAGGTCAGAGCGGTTTACATTGGTTCCGTGCTCGCGATTGCGCTGAGCTTCGGCGCGGCTATTCTGCTTAACGCGATTAAAGCCGCAAACGCCACAAACGGCGGCGCCAATCAGGAGATAATCGAGGGCGTTACAGCCTTGATTGCCGTTGCCGTACTGTTCTACGTCAGCAACTGGATGCTCTCAAAATCAGAGTCCGAGGCTTGGCAGAAGTACCTCGACAAAAAGGTTGAAAGCTCTGTTTCAAAGGGAAGTATGATAGCGCTCGGCTTCACGGCGTTTCTCGCGGTGTTCCGCGAGGGCGCAGAGGTTATTTTGTTCTATCAGCAGATTATCACCGACGCTCAGGAGGGCGACGGCGTGGGCTGGCTCTGGCTCGGAGTAGTAGCCGCGGCGGTTGTGCTTGTAGTAATTTTCATCGCAATCCGCTTCTTCTCGGTAAAACTGCCGTTAAAGCCGTTCTTCCTCGCGACAAGTATTCTTATGGCGGTTATGGCGATCTCGTTCCTCGGCGCGGGTATCAAGGAGCTTATGGAAGGCAGCTTCGAGCTTGTGCTCAGAATACAGGGAATCACACCGCTTGTCGAACAGATACCGACAAACGACTTCCTCGATATTTTCGGAATTTATCCGCACACCGAGACCGTCGTTCCGCAGGTTATCCTGCTCGGCATAACCATCGCGCTGTTTATCAGACAGCATTATGAAAACAAACGGATAAAAGAAGAACTCAAAACAAAGGCAGAGTTAAAAGAATTAAAATCGTGAATTCATACTCTATAACAAGAGTATTGTTCAAATAAAATTTCTATTTATAAAAGGAGTAATGTACAAATGAAGAAGATTCTTGCAATCATCTGTGCGGCTGCAATGGCTGTTACAGCTACAGCGGCTCTCTCGGGCTGCGGCAACAACGCTTCAAGCTCATCATCAAACGCTTCTTCCTCAAGTGCCTCTTCAAAGACTGAGGAGACAAAGGCAGAGGAAACCAAGGCTGACGAGACAAAGGCTGACGCCGCTGCGGACGCAGGCTTTACCGAGTATCCTATTTTTGAGGATGAAAAGGTTGGCTTTATGAACGTATCGGCTGTATTCTTCCAGGCAGTTCCCATGACAGCAGGCGCTACAATCAAGGAGCAGAAGGCTGAAGATTACGACATACACCTCGAGGCAGACATCTCTGCTCTTGAAAACACACTCGGTTACGAGAAAGGCTCATGGGTTCCTTACCTCACAGTTGACTATAAAGTAGCAGCAGGCAACGAGGTTAAGGCTGAGGGTACATTCATGGAGATGGCAGCTTCCGACGGTCCCCACTACGGCGCTAACATCAAGCTTCCCGACGCAGGTAAATATGAGCTCACAATCACAATTCACAGCCCCGCTGACAATGACTACCTCATTCACAGCGACGCTCTTACAGGCCCCGGCGGCAAGTTCGAGGATTACTTCAAGAACGGCGAGCCCCTCTCAGTTACAAAGACTTGGGATTACACAGGTCCTGTAAAGGTATAATGCCTCTCTAATTTTTTCCATAAAAAATCGCGGCAGCCTCTTAATTAACAAGGGGCTGCCAAAAGCCCTTTTTGAGAGTTTAGTGTTCAAGCTCCTTTTTGCGTTGAACCTTAAACTCTCAAAAAGCGCGTTAATAAACTAATCAGAGGAATGTAAATGTTAAAATTTTTTGAACAACTATCGCTCGATTTGATGATACCCGTAATCATCACGGCTATGCTTTATGCGTTTGTCAGGTTTAAGCTGAGCAGGCTATGCAGGATTGTATTTTTGGCAGGCGGCGGATTAACGCTCGCGGCTTCGGTATTTGTCGCGATTTTGAAAAATACAAACCGTGAACTAAAGCTTCCGTTTTGGAACTCAGTTACATATTATCTGCTGACCGTGCTCGTAATCGCCTCGGCTGCGCTGATAGTGCTTGCACTGCTTTGGCTGGCGGTTAAAAAATTCCGCAAGGTAACGGGCTTTATCGCGACCATAGCCGCAGTTGCCGTTGTGTTTACCGTGACGGTAAATTCCCTGCCCGGAGTGCTTGCCTATCCGTTTAATTTTGATTTGCAGGGCAATTCGGTATTTTCAACGGAATTTTTATACAGGCTCATAGGCTGGATACTCGGCTTTTTGCTGGTTATTATAACAGGACTTGCGACATTCAAAACGCTCAAATTTGCTTCAAATGCGGTGTCGGTAATCTTTATAGACTTAGCCGTGTTTATCTCGGCGTTCAGTGTGCTCGGAAGGCTTATTCAGCTTATGCTCCAGCTTCAAATTATCAGGCAGAACCGCGACAAGGAATTGTTTAAGATACTGTTCCCGATTTTGCAGTTTGTCAATAATAACGCCGAGCTGTTTATTTTCGGCGCGTTAGGCTGCATTTTGGCAGTCGCCGCAATTCAGTTTATCCGCAACCTTAAGGTTCGCGAAGAATATGAGAATCCTGCTCAGCTCAGAAAAATCAAGGCGGCAAACCGCAACCGCCGCCGCTGGGCTGTGGCAGTTCTTGTATGCGTTATCGCGGCAACTCTTAACCTGACGGTTGTAGACGCTATAAATAACAAAAAGCCCGTTGAAGCACCGGTTGAGCAGTGTGAGATGGATAACACGAATTTGTACGTCGATTTTTCTCAGGTTGACGACGGTCACCTGCACCGCTTTGCATACACGACCGAAAAGGGCACGGAAATCCGTTTTATCGTCATCAAAAAGCCAAATTCAAGCTCATACGGCGTAGGTCTTGACGCCTGCGACATTTGCGGTGAGGCAGGCTACTTTGAGCGCGACGGACAGA
>CAMNHG010000202.1 GCA_946539105.1 uncultured Clostridia bacterium
ATTTCATAACGGCCGTCAAGGCGTTTTCCGATATATTTATCCATAACCTAAGCCTGCCTTTCTCAGTAAATTACGGTGGCGGTGATGTTGTCCTGACCGCCGCCTTCCTTGGCGCACTCTACGAGCTTGTTGATTAAGCTGTCGCCGCGGTTTTCGTGGCAAATCTTTACCATATCGCCTGTGGAAACGCAGTTTGAAAGTCCGTCTGTGCAAATTAAAAGCACGTCTCCGTAAATAAAGTTCGCCTCAATGTAGTCGAGCCTTACAGAGGGCTTAATGCCCAGAGCTCTGGTGATGAAATTTTTGTTCGGGTGGTTCTGTGCCTGGTCGTAGGTCAGCTCTCCGCGCCTTACCATCTCCTGAACTACCGAGTGGTCCTCGGTTAGCTGTTTGATTTTTCCGCCGCGGATTGCGTATGTACGGCTGTCGCCTACGTGGACAACGTGAACCGTAGTGTCCTTGACAAAGACAAACTCACAGGTTGTGCCCATTCCGGCAAGCTCGGGATCCTTGGACGCAAGCTCAAAAACCTGCAGATTGGCGTTCATAACGATTTCCGCCATAAGCTCACCGATTTGCTCCTTTGTCATATCTTCCTTATATAAATCGGTAATTTTGGTACTGATGTACTCGGTAGCCGTCGCGCTGGCAATGTTGCCGCCGTTCGCGCCGCCCATTCCGTCGCAGACCACCGCCCATACACAGCTTGGAGAAATAACTCCGAAGCGAAAATCGTCCTGATTTTGGGTACGGACAAGCCCGATATCGCTTTTGCTGAATACTTCCAAGTTATTTATCCTCCTTATTATTGTGATTCTATATGTTTTCGCTTTAGTTGACCGCAGGATGCGTTTATATCGCTCCCGAGGGTTCGTCTTACCGTTGCCGCTGTGCCGCTTTTGGTAAGTATATCTGTAAAAGACTGCTGTCTTTTGATGTCGCTTTTGCTGTAGCCCGTGCCCTCAACCGAGTTTACGGGGATTAAATTCACGTGGCAGTTAAGCCCCTTTAGCTTACCGGCAAGCTCATAAGCGTTTTCGTCGCTGTCGTTTACTCCGCTGATAAGAGCGTATTCAAAGGTTACCCGCCTGCCTGTGGTATCAAAATAGTCTTTGCACGCCTTTAGGAGCACATCCATCGGATAGGCTTTTGCGACGGGCATTGTCTTACGGCGGATTTCATCGTTCGGAGCGTGAAGCGAAACCGCAAGGTTAATCTGCAATTTCAGCTTTGCTAGCTCGTAGATTTTCGGCACGATTCCGCAGGTGGAAAGCGTTATGTGCCGCGCGCCGATGTTGAGGCTCTGTTCTGAGGTTACGAGGTTTAAAAACCTTACCACATTGTCAAAATTATCGAGTGGTTCGCCCATACCCATCAGCACAACGTTTGAAATTCTTATATTCAAATCGCGCTGTGCGGCTTCAATCTGGGCGAGCATTTCAGAGGCTGTTAAATCCCGCGAAAATCCGCTTTTGCCGGTCGCGCAGAAGGTACAGCCCATTTTACAGCCGACCTGTGTGGAAATGCACATTGACCAGCCGTGCTTGTAGCTCATAACGACGCTTTCGACGTATTCTCCGCCGGAGAGCGCGAAAAGGTACTTTACTGTTTTATCATACCTTGATTTGAGCTTTTTTTCAATATATGCAACAGAAATGTAACATCTTGTTTTTAGAAAATCTTTTAAATCCGAGGGGATGTTCTTCATCTCATCGAATGTGGTAACGCCCTTTTTAAGCCAATCCTCTACCTGCTTTGCCCTAAACGGCTTAAATCCGTTTGCGGTTAAAAAGTCCTTCAGCTCGTCGGACGTCATTGATTTTATATCGACTGAGGAGTTCATTTTACGACCTCCTTGTGAATACAGCTATGTAAAAACCGTCTGTGCCCGATTTATGGGGCGAAAGGGTAATTTCATAATCTTTTTCGTCCGTCATACGCTCTGCGCCGTTCGGGAGATTTAACTTTACTCCCTCAAAATTCGGGTTTTCTCTGAGAAATTTTGCGGTGTTTTCGTTATTCTCCGCAGGATTCAAGGTGCACGTTGAGTAGACAAGCCTGCCGCCGACAGCGAGGTTTTTCGCGCTGTTGCAGAGAATTTTGTACTGGAGCTCAGGCAGGGTATTGTCGATTAAGTCGTCCTTGTAGCGAATCTCGGGCTTTCGCGAGAGAATACCCAAGCCGCTGCACGGAACGTCGCAAAGGATTTTATCCGCAAGCGGCAGGCTGCCGCCGTTCGCGCCGTCGCGGACGGACGCGACAATACAGTTAATTCCCAGCCGCCTTGCTCCGCTGCATATGAGCTTTATTTTATGGTCGTACAAATCGCAGGCAAAAATCTTGCCCCTGTCGTTCATATACTGAGCGGCAGTGAAGCTCTTTCCGCCGGGAGCCGAGCAGACGTCAATCATAACGTCCCTTGGCTTTGGGTTCAGGAAATTAACACAGAGCTGCGAGGATAAATCCTGAATGTGGAAAAGTCCGCTTTTATAAGCGTTTAATCGTTCGATTGAGCCGGTGCTGCTGAGTATCAGCGCGTTATCTGTAAGCTCGGATTTTTCGGCTTTTACGCCTTCCTTTTCAAGCTCGGCAATCAGCTTATCGGAATCGGTTTTTAAGGTGTTAACCCTGGCGCAGATTTTTGCTCTGCCGCTGAGGCTCTTAAAAAGCTCCACGGAGTTTAATTCTCCGTAAGAATTAAGCCAAAGCTGTACGAGCTGCTTCGGAACGGAATATTTAATGCTGTAGTAGTACGCCTTATCGCTTTTATCGGGCAGGGTGTACTTTACCTCGGCGCGGGTTATACTGCGCAAAATTCCGTTTATAAATCCGGCGGACTTTTGGAGCTTGTGCTTTTTTGCCAGCTTTACGCTCTCGTTAACCGCCGCGCTCTCGGGAATTTTATCCATAAACAAAAGCTGTAAAATCCCGAGACGTAAAATCAGCTTTGTTTTTATCTCAATTTTCCTTAAAGGAATTTTAGAGTACTGCTTGATGATGTAGTCGAGCAA
>CAMNHG010000203.1 GCA_946539105.1 uncultured Clostridia bacterium
TTTTCAATTAATATTTTACCTTCTCCGCAATATACGCGCTGAGTTCCTCAATCTTAACGCGCTCCTGCTGCATTGTGTCGCGGTCGCGGACGGTTACGCAGCCGTCGTCAACGGACTCAAAGTCGTAGGTAACGCAGAACGGAGTTCCGATTTCATCCTGACGGCGGTAACGCTTGCCGATTGAGCCGGTCTCGTCAAAGTCAACCATAAAGTCCTTGGCGAGCATTTCCTGAACCTCAGCCGCCTTGTCGCTGAGCTTCTTCGAAAGCGGAAGCACCGCTGCCTTGAACGGCGCGAGAGCCGGGTGGAAGCGCATTACAACGCGCGAATCCTTCTCGTCAATTTGCTCCTCGTCGTAAGCCTCAACAACGATTGAGAGGAAAAGTCTCTCTACGCCGAGCGAAGGCTCGATAACGTAGGGGATATATCTCTCGTTTGTGGTCGGGTCAAAGTAATCGAGATCCTTGCCGCAGGTCTTGCTGTGCTGGGTGAGGTCATAGTCGGTTCTGTCGGCAATACCCCAAAGCTCGCCCCAGCCGAAGGGGAAGAGGTACTCAAAGTCGGTAGTAGCCTTGGAGTAGAAGCTGAGCTCCTCCTTTTCGTGGTCGCGGAGTCTGAGGTTTTCCTCCTTGATTCCGAGCGAATACAGGAAGTCGCGGCAGAAGCTCCTCCAGTAATCGAACCATTCAAGGTCGGTGTCGGGCTTGCAGAAGAACTCAAGCTCCATCTGCTCAAACTCGCGCACGCGGAAGATAAAGTTTCCGGGAGTAATCTCGTTTCTGAACGATTTACCGATCTGCGCAACGCCGAACGGAACCTTTTTACGTGTGGTTCTCTGAATATTCTGGAAGTTTACAAAAATACCCTGCGCGGTCTCGGGGCGGAGGTACAGCTCGTTTTTGGTGTCCTCGGTAACGCCCTGGAAGGTCTTGAACATCAGGTTAAACTGGCGGATGTCGGTAAAATTGTGCTTTCCGCAGTTGGGGCAGGGAATCTGCTTTTCATTAATATAGTCGGTCATCTGCTGATTGGTCCAGCCTGCAACGCTTGTGCCGTCAAAATCCTCAATCAGATTATCTGCGCGGTGACGGGTTTTGCACTCCTTGCAGTCCATCAGCGGATCCGAAAAGCCGCCGAGGTGTCCCGAGGCAATCCAAGTCTGGGGATTCATAAGAATAGCGGAGTCAAGACCTACGTTGTACTTGTTCTCCTGAACGAACTTTTTAAGCCAAGCCTGCTTGATATTGTTCTTAAGTGCCATACCGAGCGGACCGTAATCCCAGGTATTGGCGAGACCGCCGTAAATCTCAGATCCGGGATATACAAAGCCTCTGCCCTTGCAGAGCGCGACGATTTTTTCCATTGTCTTTTTGGAGTTCTCCATAAGATTACCTCGTTTCTATATTTAAAAAGTATACAATAAAAATTTTACATTCAAAACGCGCTGTTGTCAAGTTTTATTTGTCCAAAGCCGCCGTTTATGCGCAAAGTGCCGTGTTTCGCGGTGTTTTTAAGCCTTCGCGTCAATAATCACACATAAAAATGACAAAACGGAAAGAAAAATTCTGTTAAATTTAACTTCATTTTCCTAAAAAATCATTACAATATTTCTAAAAAAGACTTGTAATACCGTAACTTTTGATATATAATGTAATTACTCAAAATATGAGTTATTTTAGAAAAGGAGGACTATTCGAAATGAAAAAGTCAACAAAGTTCGTCAGCTTGTTGCTTGCGGTAATGCTCACAGTTTCCACATTTGCCGGAATCGCTGTGTTCCCCGTTAGCGCCGGCGAAGGCGGCGAACAACGCGTTTATTTCCGTTTTCCTGACGAAAATGTCTGGACACACGAGGGATTAAAGAATAACGTCAGAAGCGGCAAAGCAAATGTTTATTGCTATGCTTACGCTATCTACGGTAACTCTAAGCCCTATTCGTTAGGATGGAAGACAAGAACTACACAGTGCAATTTTGTCGTAGATGACCCAACCCTGTACTACTTCGATCTTAACAGTATCGCAGACAAGGGACCCATCGAGGACGGCGCTGACTACGGTATCATCTTCTCAACCGCTGCTGCAGGACAGAACCAGACCTGCGACCTCAACCTGTCAACCGAATGTCTCGGCGATACAGTAATTGTAACACCGTTCAACGGCGTTGTTGACCGTGAGAACGCTGCGGACTCTAAGAAGAGAGACCACTATGCTGCTTGGATGAATCACTCCGATCCTTACGGACCGAAGGCTACTATTTCTTCACTCGGCGCTCTTATGCCCGGTTACTTCCCGGCAAACCAGCCCCACGCTCAGCAGCTTTCAAACGCTCTTAAGCAGTACCTTACCAACCCCACAAACAACCCGTATTTCCAGTACGAGAATAACATGAAGCTTTGCGAGGCTCTTAAGGTTACTCCCCAGGAAGTTTACGACCAGTATCTTGCAGATAACAAGGACAACATCACAGGCGATCCTGAGACTGATGCCAGCGTTCCCTGCCCCTTCTATCGTTATATGTACATCAACGATCAGGAGAAAGAGGTAGAGGGTAAGCTCGCTGCTCCCGAGTACGTTAAGGAAGTTCTCGGCATTACAGACGAGGAGCCCACAACTACCGAGGAGCCCACAACAGAAGAGCCCACAACAGTTAAGCCCGACGAGCCTGTTTCTACCGTAACTGTTACAGCTAACGCTACTATCAACGTTGGCAGCGAAGTTCCCGGTTCACAGAAGTTCAGCTATCCCGACGCCGGCTACGGTATCAGCAACCTTTCATTCTCAGACTTCGGCACAGACTTTGAGTACGGTGCTGAGTATAAGCTCACCTTTATGGTTGAGGCAAACGAAGGCTATGTACTTACCGAGGATACAGAGGTTAACCTCGAAGTTGGTGACGATTCTGTTGCTCCTTACTCCATGGATAAGGAATTTAATCAGGACGGCACTATCACAGCTCACTTCTTCTTCAAGATGCCCGAGGCTCCCACAAC
>CAMNHG010000204.1 GCA_946539105.1 uncultured Clostridia bacterium
TTAATAATATATGTATGGATTAGTGTTCTTGCCGTAACCGCTTTTGTGGTTCATTGTGCCGTCGGCGTTAAGCACGCCGATTTCCTTAAGCGCGGCGACGGTGTTTTTATAGCTCTTATAAACCGGCGCGTAGTCGGCTTTTCCGTTGCTCGGGTTTAATTCGTTCATAAGCTTTTCGGTCAAAGAGGCGTTGGCGTAGTTGTCAGACGTGTCAAACCAAACTACCATTTTCATTTCAATATCCTTATCCTCAAACACCGTGCCGTTTTCCTCAACGTCCTTGCGGTAGGCTTCAATAACCTTTTTCATATCAGCCCTTGCCTGATTGGCGCTGACATCCTCTCCCTCGGCAATGTAAATATTGTTGCCGGCGTAATTATTCGGATTAATTGCCTGCACTTGAATCGACTTAGCTTTATCTGCACGGTAGTTCATAACCGAGCTGTAGTTTCTAAAATACCCGTCGGTGTCGGTAATTCTGCCTACCGCCGAGATATCGTACTCCCTATATTCTCCGCCGAAAATACCGCTTGTGAGCATAGAGTCGTAGTAGCGGAACACCAGCCTGCCGTCATTCAGCCTATAGGCAACGCAATAGCTGTCGTACATATACTCGGAGGGAATGTTGCTAACCAGCATATTCGCCCAGATTGAAGCAAACTTTTCGTTTGACTGTCTGTCTCCGACCTTTACCGCAGAGCTGTGGAACTTTCTTACGTCCTTTATATAGGTGCTGTCGTCAAAGTCGTCGGACGCCATTTGAGCAAGCCCGAAAGCGCCCTTTGTCTTGGCGCAGTAGCAGTTGTTCAAATCAACCAAGCCTGCGGTTTTGATTTCATCCTCGGCAGGAACGTAGTTGTTGTAGCCGAAAACATCGTAGTTGCAAACGCCCATAAGCGCGATTACCGTAAGCACCATAGCCCCGATGGGAATTGCCGATTTCCAGAGCTTTGCAAAGCCCTTGTACAAAATCAGGTGGGTGATGATAAACGCCGGAGCGCTTCCGACAAGAAAGCCGAAGATAAATCCGAGGTAGCCGTATAGCATAACGTTGAGCGAGCCGAACAGCACGCCGACGAACATTCCGATGATAAATGCGACAAGCACCTCTACGATATAGCAGGGCAGGTGGTACGCGAACGAGGTCTGGGCACATTCGGCTCTCCTCTTTTTGACGAGCCAAATTCCGAGGAACAGGCAAACCGCCGTGAACACCAGCCAGTAGATAACATTTGTGCCGTCGTAAGCTGCCAGCGGATTGAGCGCCTTCATAACAAAGCTTGTGCTGTACTGGTTCGTGGGCATTCCGTAAAAGAACGCCTTGATTGCGCCCTTGATAAACAGGGTAGAAACCGGATAAGCTGCATTTATCGCGATAAAGCTGAGCACGGCGTTGAGCGTTGTGCCCGAGCAAACCGCCAAAAGTCCGTAGAACGAAATGCAGGCGATTGCGCCGATTAGCAGCTTTACGTAGAGCATAGCGAAGTCAGTAACGACAGGCTGTCCCATTATCACGGTGATAATCGAGATTATTCCGAGGAAGAACAGCGCCGGTACTACCGACAGCAGATACGCCGAAACGGTTTTAGAAACAAAAAACGTGCGGCGGCTGACGGGCATTGAGCCGTACAAATCCGCCTTGCGCTTGTTGTGCAGGTATGAGTAAATGCGGATTGTGTAGACAATTGTAAACACGGCGGTCAAAACGAAAACCATATATCCGCTTATGTACTGGAACACGCTCAGAGCGTTTTGAATTTGACTGTAGTCAATTTCGCCGTCCTGAATCGCGTTTGTGTAGCCTACAACGAGCGAGAGCGTGAAAACAATCGTGATAAACGTGGCGGCGAGGATCGAAAAGACGATCAGCGTGCTCCTGCAGCTTTTGAGCTCCCACTTAAACAGGGCGAAGCCGTTTTTGAATTTTCCCTTAGACGATGCTGTTTGTGTCATATCCGGCAGCCCCCATTTCACTGATAAATATTTCCTCCAGCGTAAGCGGCATAGCCGAGATATACGCAGGGTTAAGCGCGTTTAGCTGAGGCATAAATTCCGCCTCTGTTCCGCGGATTGTAACGTTGAACACGTTGCCGTTGCGCCATACGTTCACCACATTGATTCCGGCGAACAAATCCGGAACATTCGGAACTTGGTTGAACGCGACCTGAACCTTTCTGAATTCAAGCCTGAGCGAGTCGATATCGCGCTCCATAAGCACCTTTCCGCGGTGCATAAGGCAAACTCTGTCGCACAAATCCTCGAGCTCGCGGAGGTTGTGCGAGGCGATAATTACCGTCATTCCGTGCTCGAGCACATGCTCAATCAAAATCTTTTTGAGCAGGTGGCGCACAACAGGATCAAGTCCGTCGAAAATCTCGTCCAAAAACAGATAGTCCGGACAGGTCGAAAGCGCCAAAATCAGCGCAGCCTGGCGCTGCATACCCTTTGACATATTGATAATTCTGCCGTTTCGGTCAATCGGGAACATCGAGCAGTATTTTTCATACTGAAATTCGCTCCAGTTCGGGTAAATATCGCGCAGCAGAGCCGCGGTGTTTTCTATAGTAGAGCTGTTGTAAAAGTACGGAAAATCCGGGATAAAGTAGCACTTTCCCTTTGCCGCGGGATTGTCAAAAAGACTTTCGCCGTCGAGCAAAATCTCGCCTTCGTCGGGCGCGAAAACTCCCGAGAGCATACGCAAAAGCGTTGATTTTCCGCTTCCGTTGCTGCCGACAAGCCCAAGCACCGTGCCCTGCTTGATGTCAAGGCAGAGGTTGTCAACAGCCGTGACGGTATCAAAGCGTTTGGTAAGGTTTTTAAATTCAATCAAAGCATTAACCTCCTTTGCACATTTCCTCCACGATCTCAATCAGCTTTTCCTTGTCCGCGCCGAAGTTCACCGCGTTTTTCGCCGCGGTCTTAAACTCGTTTAACACCATCGTCTTTTGCGCCGAGTGCTCGTCGAGCTTGTC
>CAMNHG010000205.1 GCA_946539105.1 uncultured Clostridia bacterium
GCGGAAGCGTGCTTTTTAAGGTGCGCGGAAACAGCACGGCAATGTCAAGCATATCCAAAAAGGCATTCACGTTTAAATTTGACAAAAAGACAAATGTTCTGGGTATGGGCAAGGGCAAAAAATGGGCGTTGCTCGCGAATTGCTTTGACCCGACTTTGCTTCGCAACTACACCGCCTTTGAGCTCGCGCGTGAGATGGGCGTGCCCTACACCTCGGAACAGAGGATAGCCGAATTGTGGCTCGACGGCGAGTACCGCGGCTGTTACACGGTTTACGAGCCTGTTCAGGAGGGCAGGGACCGCGTTGATATCGACATAGAGAGCAACGGCGGTAAAAATGACTTTTTGATTGAGCTTGAATCCACCAGGGTTGAGGAAGGCGTTACATATTTAACCGCCGGCGGTGTGCGATTTGCCGTAAGCGAGCCCGAGGAGCCCGATGAGGAGCAGACCGCGTACATTACTTCCGTTATGACTGACATCGTTAACACCCTGCAAAAGGGCGATGAACGCCAAATCCGACGCAAAATTGACGTTGAATCCTTCGCGAAATTCTATTTTCTGAACGAGTTTATTAAAAATCAGGATTTCGGCTACAGCTCGGTGTTCTTTTTCTATAAAAACGGCAAGCTGTACGCAGGTCCGCCGTGGGATTACGATTTGTCGCTTGGCAACGTCAACGGTGAGCTCAACTCCGCGAACGCGAAGGCGGCAAGCGTCAGCGACGGAATTATGCAGGACAGGAAAAACCTGTACAGATGGCTGTGCAATAAGGACTGGTTTCAAAACGAAATTAAGCTGGTTTTTCTGCGCAACTACAATTATATCAAGAATATTTCGGCTGACGGCGGAATGCTGGACAGTCTGAGAGTGCGGTACAGCGATGTTATCAACCGCAACTTTCAGAAGTGGTCAGTCAAAAAGTGGTGGCTTAATTACCAAAAAATACCGTTCGCCACATATGAGGAAAACTACGCTTTTCTAAAGCAATGGACTGCCGAGCGAACCGCGTGGCTGAGTGACTTCTACGGCGTGAATGAGAACTCGTACGTTTTGGGAGATACCGATCGGGATTACTATGTGACAATCTCGGACGTCACCGCGGCTCAAAAGACTTTGGCGGAACAGCCTGTGTCCTCGTTCAACAGCGCGGCGGCGGATATTGACGGCAGCGGTCTGAACATTGATAACATTACAACCATACAGCGGCATATCGCCGGTTTTGATGAACCGTACAAAATCGGCGGCGTTATGAGAGGCGTGGAGGGATAGCTATGCAGCTTGATTACATCGACAGCGGAAATGAGTTCGACTTCGGGCTTACATCGGAATATTACGCAAAATACCGCGATATTTACCCTAAAAGTATGTACGATAAGCTGATTATGTTCGGAATCGGCAAAAGCGGTCAGAAAATCCTCGACCTCGGAAGCGGCACGGCGGTTTTGCCGGTAAACCTTTCCCATACGGGCGCGGAGTTCACCGCTACGGACATTTCGGAAAATCAGATAAATTACGGCAAATCTCTTGTCAAGGCAAAAGGAATTGACAATATCACCTTTAAGGTCTGCTCCGCCGAGGACACCGGCTTTGATGACAATAGCTATGATGTTGTCACGGCTGTGCAGTGCTTTCATTACTTCAACGCCGAAAAAGCCGCGGAAGAAATCAGTCGCATTTTAAAGACTGACGGACTTTTCTGCAAAATTTTTATGGACTGGCTTCCGTATGAGGACGGCGTTATCGCCGAGATGGAGAGCCTTGTGCTCAAATACAATCCCAAATGGAACGGCTGCGGCTTTAGGGAGTACAAATTTGAATTTCCTGCCTGGGCGGAAAACCGCTTTGATATTGAGAATATATGCTCCTATAACACCGTGCTTGAGTTCACAAAGGAAGCGTGGCTCGGCAGAATAATGAGCTGCCGCGGAGTAGGCGCGAGCCTTTCAAATGAAAAAGCGGCGGAGTTCGAAGCCGAATACCGCCGTCTGCTCGAAAAACATGAAGAAGTGCTCAAATTAAAGCACCAAATCCATATAGAGATTTATAAAGTTAATAAGTAAGCAAGACAAAAGGGCTGCCGCTTAACATGCGACAGCCCTTATATTATCTATCAGGGAAAAAGATAATTATTTGCCTCTTGCAACATATGAGGTGTGGAGCAGCTCGTGAGCCTTGTGTGAACCGGGCTTCTCGAGATACTCGTCGTAGATTGCCTTAATCTCGGGATTGTCATGAGACTTTCTGTACTCAAGGCTGAGGTCGTCCTCGTAGAGAGCCTTTGCTCTGAGAGCCTTAAGGTCGGTAAAGTTTCTGACGTGACCGGGCTGGATAGGCTGACCGCCGCCGTTTACGCAGCCGCCGGGACAGCACATAACCTCGATGAACTGATACTCGCTCTTGCCTGCTCTGATTTCGTCAAGCAGCTTAGCGGCGTTCTTAAGTCCGGAAGTAACCGCAACCTTAACCTGCTTGCCGGCAATTTCGTAGGTAGCAGTCTTGATGTCGTCTGTACCGCGAACCTCGGTGTAGTCAATCTGCTTGAGATCCTCACCTGTGAGAACGTCGGCAACGGTTCTGAGGGCAGCTTCCATAACGCCGCCTGTCGCGCCGAAGATTGTACCTGCGCCTGAGCCGATAGCCATAATCGGGTCGAAGTCCTCGTCGGGGAGCTCGTTAAACTGGATACCTGCGGTCTTGATCATCTTAGCAAGCTCGCGGGTTGTGATTGAAATATCGTTATCCTGCATACCGTCACGGCCCTGGTCGTCACGCTTAATCTCAAACTTCTTAGCTACGCAGGGCATTACCGATACAGCAACGATGTCCTTGGGGTCAATGCCTGCCTTCTCAGCGTAGTAGGACTTAATCATAGCACCCTGCATCTGCTGGGGAGACTTACAGGTTGAGAGGTGAGGAAT
>CAMNHG010000206.1 GCA_946539105.1 uncultured Clostridia bacterium
CGTTTTCGGTAAATGAACGCTGGGCGTTTGAGAGAAGATAAATCTTTTTGCCCTTAGCCTTAAGCGTGTCGAGCAAATCAATAACGCCGTCGTACAGCTTGATATATTTTGTGGAAAAACAGCGGAAAGCCTCGGCGGTAAAGAGTACGTCGCTCCTACTCGGCTTAACTCCCTTTTGCGTGTATAAAGCGCGGAAAACCTTGTCGAGCTTGATGTCGATTACCTTGTACTCAGGATGACGTCGGTGTACTGCATTTTTCTCCCTGTCAATCAGCCTGCCGTACTCCCTTTGAAGCTCGCGGTAGGTGTAATGCGCTCCCCTGTAGCCGTAAAGAATCGCGGTCTTTTTCCAAAGCTGAGCGCTCCACTCGTCGGTGTTTATGTCGATTAAAGTTCCGTATAAATCAAAGATGTAATTCTTGTACATACAATCTCCCACTTCCTTTTACTTATTCTAACAATTTTTTTAAGTAATTGCAATAGCCTTCGGAATATGTTAAACTATTTGCAAAGGGGCGATATTATGACGAAAAAAGAGATTGCGCTTAACGCGGTCGAGGCTCTCAAGGCGGAGTACCCCGACGCGATATGCTCGCTTACATATAAAAAACCGCACGAGCTGCTTATTGCGACGCGCCTGTCGGCACAGTGCACCGACGCGAGGGTCAATATGGTAACTCCGGCACTGTTTGAGCGTTACCAAACCATTGACGAGCTCGCAGAAGCCGAGATTTCGGACGTCGCGGAATATATCAAAAGCTGCGGACTTTACAAGACAAAGTCAAAGGATATCGTCAATATGTGCATTATGCTCCGCGACGATTTCGGCGGAGAAGTGCCGGACAATATCGACGACCTCACAAAGCTGCCGGGTGTGGGCAGAAAAACCGCGAACCTCATCTGCGGCGACGTCTACGGCAAGCCTGCCGTGGTTGTCGATACCCACTGCATCCGCATCACAAAAAGGCTCGGGCTTCACAAGCTGACCGATCAGAAAAAGATTGAGATGGAACTGAAAAAGCTCCTGCCGCCCGAGGAAAGCAACGACTTTTGCCACCGCCTTGTGCTCCACGGCAGAGCCGTCTGTCAAGCGCGCTCGCCCAAGTGCGAAAGCTGCTGTATGAACGGCTTTTGCAGAAAGAAAATATAATAAAACTATAATTGTAGGGGCGGTCATTGACCGCCCGCGGGTAAAACAAAGCTTGTGTAAATCCTGCGGGCGAGCAATGCTCGCCCCTACGTCTTTATTTTATTCTTTGCCTTTGGATTTACCGACAAACGCCGCAATTAAACTGAAAAATATCGCCGCGCCGATTCCGGCGGCACTGCTTTTCAGCGCGCCTGTCAAAATTCCGAGCGCGCCGTCATCCTTAAGCGCGTCCCTCATTCCGCCTGCCATAAGGTTTCCGAAGCCGCTTATCGGCACAGCCGCGCCCTCGCCGGCAAAGTCAACCAGCGGCTGATACAGCCCTAACGCTCCCAAAATAACCCCGGCGACCACAAACGCGGTCAAAATCCTGGCAGGAGTAAGGTTTGTTTTGTCAATTAAAATTTGACCGATAACACAGATTAAGCCTCCGGTTAAAAACGCCCAAACAAATTGCATTTTATCACCCCGTTTTTTAAATATGGTTAACCGGAAAGAAAAAATTATCCGTTTTTGTGATAAAAAATTGAAAAATTACAAAATTCACTATTCAAAACCGCGATTTTGTGATAATATTATAATGGTTTAAAATTGGAATTTTAAGGAGTGAAGTACATGATTGAGGTCAAGAACCTTACAAAGCGTTACGGCGCGCTGAAGGCGGTCGACGACATCAGCTTTAGCGTTGATTCCGGAGAGGTTCTGGGTTTTCTCGGCCCGAACGGCGCGGGAAAATCTACAACCATGAACATAATCACCGGCTATATTTCCTCAAGCTCGGGTACCGTCACGGTTGACGGAAGCGAAATTTTGGAAGAGCCGAAAAAGACAAAGGCAAAAATCGGCTATCTGCCCGAGATTCCGCCGCTCTATCCCGATATGACGGTCAGAAAATACCTTGAATTTATGTTTGATTTAAAAAAGGTAAAGCTCCCCAAAAAGGAGCACATTGACGAGGTTACGCGCCTTGTCGGTCTGACTGAGATGAGCGGAAGAATCATTAAGAATCTGTCGAAGGGCTACCGCCAGCGCGTAGGCTTTGCTCAGGCGTTAATAGGAAATCCGCCGGTGCTTATATTGGACGAGCCTACTGTAGGCCTTGACCCAAAGCAGATTATTGAGTTCAGAAAGCTGATCAGAAGCCTCGGCAAAAAGCACACGGTAATCTTTTCTTCCCACGTGCTGTCAGAGGTTTCGGCAACCTGCGACAGGGTAATAGTAATTTCAAACGGAAAGATTGTTGCCGACGGCAAGACCGATGAGCTTTCGCAGTCCCTCTCGGGCAAGAAGAAGCTGACGCTTACCGTCGCGAGCGAATCGTCATCTGTTATTGACGAGCTTAAGAAAATCCCCGGCGTTACCAAGGCGGAAAAGGTAAGGAGCCTTGCGGGAGGACTTACAAAGTACAGCGTGTCATACTCAAAGGATGAGGATATCCGCAAGGATGTTTTCAGCGCGATGGTAAGGCTCGACGCTCCGATTATGGAGATGCAGTCGGGCGACGAAACGCTTGAGGATCTGTTCCTTAAGCTGACAAAGGATTCCGGCGTAGGAGGTGACGAGTAATGGGCGCGATATTAAAGCGAGAGCTGGGCGCGTATTTTAACTCGGCAACCGCGTATGTTGTAATGGCGGTTTACTTTTTCTTCTCGGGTTTGTTCTTCAACTTTTACTGCATTTCGTCAAACTCGTCAAGCCTGTCGTACGTTTACGGAAATATGTTCTACATAATTCTGTTCTTAATCCCGATTATCACAATGAAAA
>CAMNHG010000207.1 GCA_946539105.1 uncultured Clostridia bacterium
GGCGGGCGCCGGTGGGCGCATTCTCCGCCTTTTTTTATGTTTGCATTTTTCTAAAATTTTGATAAACGGCGGTTCTTAAGCGGCGCAATTGCCCCGTCGTGGCAACGACCGGCACCCTTTTAATGAGAGGGGGTGTTAAAAGATTATGGAATACATAGCAATTATAGTGATTTTTGTTTTCACATTTTTAATTGTGATTTCTATAAAGAAGTAACCGCCCTGTTTCTGCCAAAACAAGGCGGTTGAAAAATAAAACAACCTAATAGTTAGCGAAACAGCCCATGCCGTTTCTTTACATTCTCATTATAATCTATAAAACATTATTTGTCAATATCAATTTGACAAATGCAGCTCTCCCTGCACGTCGGTGTAATACTCTCCCTCGGGAATCAGGTCTTTAATAAGCACAATCTCAAACCCCTTGTCGCGAATGCCTTTAATTATGTTCGGCAGTGCGGCAGGGGTATTTTTTGCGCCGTTGTGCATGAGGACAATCGAGCCGTCCTGCACCTTGTCGAGCACGGTATTTGTCATCTGCTCCGGCGACGGATCTTTCCAGTCGAGAGAATCGACATCCCACTGAACGCAGTACATTCCGAGGCTTTTTACGCAGTTGACAAGGTTGTTGTCGTAGTCGCCGTAGGGCGGACGGAACAGCGTGGGAGTTTGCCCTGTGAGAGCCTTAATTTTTTCATTGCACGCCTGAACCTCGGCGTTTTCTCCCGAAATATCAAGCTGCGGCATATGCGGATGGGTGTCGCTGTGATTGCCGATATCGTGACCGCGCTCGTGAATTTCCTTAACGTCGTCGGGGAATTTGTCAACCCAGTCGCCGACGAGGAAAAACGTCGCCTTTACGTTGTTTTCGTCGAGAATATTCAGCAAATGCTCGGTCTGTTCGTCTCCCCAAGCCGCGTCAAAGGAAATCGCGACTTGGTTTTTACCGCCCTCTACGCGGTAAACCGGAACAATCTTCGGCTCAGCGGTGGTCTGAACCGCCTTAACCGCCGAGCTGACCGCGACAGTAGCCGCCAATACGCCGATTATTAAGCAAAACGCGAGAGAAACTAAGCTCCGCTTTGTAAGAATAAAAAACTTCATAAAAAATCCCCTTCCATAACATTTTATGGAAGGGGAAGATTTTTTATTACAAGCATATTGACTATCAGCGAAAAATAGATTATAATGAGAGTGTAAAGAAACGGTATGGACTGTTTCGCTCATATCATTTGGGTTAAAAACAATTAACCGTCCTGTTGTGCAAGAACAGGGCGGTTACTTCTTTATAGAAATCACTATGTAAAAAGTGAAAATAACTATTATTGCAATAACAGCTAAATATTCCATAAGCTTTAACACCCCCTCTCTAAAGGGTGTCGAAACAGCCGCCACCGTTCCTTTACGTTGTCAGTATAACACATATTCTTACAAAAAGCAAGATAATTCGATAATAGAAAAAAGCGGGCGTGCAATGCACGCCCTACATTTTTATATCAGTTAATTTTCCAAGTTATTCCGTCCTTTGAGTCAATGACGGTCACGTTCATTTCCTTTAGCTTGTCACGGATAGCGTCGGCGGTTGCCCAGTCCTTTGCGGCACGGGCTTCGGTGCGCTGCTGAATCAGAGCTTCAATCTCAGCGGTTAGATCGCTGTCTGCCGCAGGCTCTGCTTCCTCTTTTTCGGTGATGAGGTTGAGCGACAGCACCTTGTCGAGCTCGCCGATAACGTACAGCTTTGTCGCGCCGTTTGTGTCAGCCTTAAGTACATCATAAACGGCTGTGAGCCCCAGCGCGGTGTTCAAATCATTGTCAAGTGCTTCCTTGAATTTTCCGATAAGCTCGTCTGCTTTCGCGCTGTCAACCTCGCCGTCGGGGTTGATGTTCGCGATTCTCGCAACCAGCTTTTCGTAAGCCTTAGCGGTGTTGTCAAGGCTGTCATATGTAAAGGTCAGCGGCTTGCGGTAGTGACTCTGCAGGCAGAACATTCTGTAAACCAGCGGATTGTAGCCCTTGCTCTCGAGCAGAGAAACCGTCAAAAAGTCACCCTTTGACTTGCTCATCTTGCCCCTCGCATCGTTGAGGTGAAGAACATGGAACCAGTATTTGCACCACTTGTGACCGATGAAAGCCTCGCTCTGTGCAATCTCATTGGTGTGGTGGGGGAAGGCGTTGTCGATTCCGCCGCAGTGAATGTCAAGGTACTCGCCGTTGTGCTTGTAGCTGATTGAAGAGCACTCAATGTGCCAGCCGGGATACCCGTAGCCCCACGGACTTTCCCACTTAAGCTCCTGATCGTCGAACTTCGACTTGGTAAACCAGAGCACAAAGTCGGTTTTGTTGCGCTTGTTAGTGTCCTCCTCAACGCTGTCGCGAACGCCTACAGCCAAATCGTCCTCGTTCATATTGCCGAAAACATAGTATTCGTCAAGCTTTGAGGTGTCAAAGTAAACGTTTCCGCCCGCAACATAGGCGTAGCCCTTGTCGAGCAGGGTAGAAACCATATTGATAAACTCGTCAATGCAGTTTGTGGCAGGCTCTACCACGTCGGGAGTTTTGATGTTTAGCTTTGCGCAGTCCGAGAAAAACGCGTCGGTGTAGAACTTGGCAATCTCCAGCACGCTTTTGTGCTCGCGCTTTGCGCCTGCGAGCATTTTGTCCTCGCCTGTGTCGGCGTCGCTCGAAAGGTGTCCGACGTCGGTGATGTTCATAACGCGCTTAACGTTGTAGCCCGAAAAACGGAGATACTTTTCAAGCACGTCCTCCATAATATATGTGCGCAGGTTGCCGATGTGCGCGTAGTGATACACGGTCGGGCCGCAGGTGTACATATTTACAATCTTATCGGAATAGGGAACAAACTCCTGCTTTGTCTGTCCCAAAGAGTTATATAACTGCATTTTGATTACTCC
>CAMNHG010000208.1 GCA_946539105.1 uncultured Clostridia bacterium
GCCAAAGGAAGAGAAGAAAGAACAGAATAACAGCGAAAAACAAGAGAATAATGAATAATAGCTGTCATCCCGGATTTGGAGTGACAGCTTTTTTACAGCAAAAACCGCCGACGATTATAGGTCAGCGGTTTTATATTTATTTTGTGTATTCTTTTTTATTGACCTTGGCGTTTACCTTTGCAACAAACGCCTTTATCTTGCTGTAGTCCGCCGTCAAAATAGTATTCAGCGCGTATGCCGCGACGGGGAGCAGTAGGGGGATATAAGTCAGCACGTACTGCGACTTACCCTCAAACAGCAGGTGGTATCCAAAGCCTCCAAGCGCGACAAGCGGAAGAAGAATCGTGGATATATTGGTCTTTTTATTGATGAACATTACATAGATACCGACCGTGAACAGTAGGTAAATAATCTGAATATAAAGGTTAAAGTGGAGCGACAAAAGCTGACCGAGGCTGCCCTCGTACACTGCCTTGCCCAGTCCGCTGTCAACGGGGTTTGTGTGGGTTTTAACCTTGCTAACCCATATGCTCTCAAACTCAGGCTCGTTCCACTGGCTGAGAATCTTCTTGCTGAAGAAGTCAAAGGTTTCGCCGGCGTTCTTGCCGAAGTTATCCATCTTAGTCGAAATATTCCTCCAGGACTCCGCGTCGGCAGCCTTGTCGTCAAGCTGATTGTTGATGTAGGTGTCAAGCCCTGTTCTTGTGTACCAGCCGGGTGCCATATACGATTTGGTAAGTCCCATATCAAGGTACTGAACCTGGCTTAAGCCCTTGGCAAGCTCAACATCCGCGCGGCTTTCGTAGCTCATAATAACAAGGCTGTTTGAACCTATACAAGCAACACATAGTGCAAGCGCGAAGGCGATGCTCTGCCACTTTTTCATCTTGATTGTGTGGATAATCAGCACTATAACAAACGCGACAAGATATATCAGGTTGTTGTACTTGGCAAGCGTCGCGAGCAACAGCAGCACCAGCGAGGGTGCCATCCAACGGTACTTGCCTGTTTGAAAATACTTGATAAGGAACAAGCACGCCCAGATTGCTGCGGACATACCCAGGATATTGCCGTAAACAAAGGTGCAGAGCAAAATAGGCTGGAAGCAAACCGCGAGAAGCATAATAACAAAAAACTCAATGCTCTTTCTCTTGAATATAAGTTTTGTAATTCTGGCAAGCGCGAAGTAAGCGGTAGAAAGGCTCAGCACGTTGATAACCTGCATAGGCATTGAGCTTTTTGTGCCGAAAATGCTGTAGATAAACTCGCTTATAAGCACATAACCCAGCTGGAAGGGGTAGAAGTTAAAGTACGAATAGCCCTTGTAGAAGTCCTTGTTATAGAACTTGCCGCCGTCATAAAACGGTACAAAGTTATCCTGAGACGCCCTTGTTGCCGCCTCAAAAATATTCTGGCTGTCGGCTGCGGGAACAGATGTAACGGAGAATATCCACAAAAATCCGAGTATCAATACCCACACCGCAATGCCGATTTCAAAAAATTTAATATTGATTTTTGCGAAGAAGTCATACTTTTTCTTAAACGCGAACGCGATTAAAAAGAATATCGCGGTGAACAGCAAGTTCAGTGCCACAACGTCGTTTTGGTATAGTATTACCTCGCTTGAATACTTTGTCGGGTCAATAACGCTGGTCTGCAAAAAGCTCATAATCGTCAAATATCCGAACGCCAAAAACAAAAACAGAGAGATAATGTTGACCGCTATGTACTCAAACTTGCTTGTTTTTTCGATACTCTGAATTGTCTTTACCGCCGTCTGAGCCTTAGCAGGGGCGTTTTTGCCCTTAACTGCTGAGCTTTGCTTGCTTTTTTCAGCCTTTGGTTGCTTTTTAGGTTTTTGTCCCATATTTTATATACCGCCTGAATTAAAATTCTTCCTTAACCGAGCGCAAAAACAGCTTGCGCAGCGATTCTTCGACGTCCGCCCCATCAAATAAAACCTCATACACAGATTGTACAATAGGCAGGTCAACGCCGTATTCCTGACCGAGTTTATATAAAGCCTTCGACGTCATAACGCCCTCGGCTAATTTTTCAAATTTAACGCCCTTAACAAGCTGCTCGCCGTACTTGCGGTTGTGGCTCCACGGGGAAAACAGTGTAGCCTCGTAGTCGCCCAGGTGGCAAAGTCCGTACGCGCTGAACTCGTTTCCGCCGAGAGCCTTAATCAGCCTTGCAATCTCGCGGGTTCCCCTTGCCATCAGCGCGCCCTTAAGCGAGGTGTAGCCCAAGCCGTCGAGCATTCCTGCGGCAATTCCGATAACATTCTTTGCCGCCGCGCCTATTTCGGAGCCGATTAAATCCGTGCCCAGATAAAAGCGTATCAGCTCGCTTGTAAATTCCGATACAAGTTTTTCCTTAACCTGTTGGTTATTGCTGTCAATAACCATACAGTTCGGGATTCCCTTAACATAGTCCTGGGGATGTCCGGGGCCTACCCAAACGGCAACGGGAGTTTTGCTCTGATCGACAAAATCACCCACAACCTGCGAAAGCCGCTTGCCGGTTGTTACCTCGACGCCCTTCATACACAGCACAATAATTTTGCCGTCGAGGCTGTACTTTGAAATATCCTCAAAGTATGAGCGCAGATACTGCGAAGAAATCGAGATTATAATGACCTCGGCGCGGTTAACGGCGTATTCAAGGTCGTCGGATATCTCAATGCTTTCGGGGAAGGACAGATAATCGTTCTTGCGCGTGGTTTTAAGCTGTATAAATTCGGGAGCGTCCGACAGTCCGCAGGAAAGCACCTCGTGACCGATTTTATCAAGATACCACGCAATGCAGCTGCCCCAGCGTCCGCAGCCCAAAACAGAAATTTTCATAAGCTACCTCTATGTATTAAAGTAAAATAATAAGCATTAAAAAACCCGC
>CAMNHG010000209.1 GCA_946539105.1 uncultured Clostridia bacterium
AGCAGAGCTGGCTTACCACCAAGGAAAACGGCGTAATAATGGGGCAGAGGGTGCGTGGCTTAAAGCGCGTCGGAATTTACGTTCCCGGCGGCACAGCGGCATATCCTTCGTCTGTTCTGATGAACGCCGTTCCCGCAAAAATCGCGGGTGTTGAGGAGGTAGTAATGTGCACACCTCCGCAAAAGGACGGCACGCCTAACCCGAACATCATCGCGGCGGCAAAAATCGCAGGCGTTGACAGAATCTTCCTGATGGGCGGCGCGCAGGCGGTCGCGGCTATGGCTTACGGAACTCAGAGCGTGCCGAAGGTAGACAAAATCGTCGGACCGGGCAACATCTTCGTAGCCACCGCAAAAAAGCTGCTTTACGGTACCGTTGATATTGATATGATCGCAGGTCCCAGCGAGATTTTGATTATCGCTGACAAGTCCGCAAATCCCAAGTTCCTCGCGGCTGACCTTATGAGCCAGGCTGAGCACGACAAGCTCGCCTCGGCAATTCTGCTCACAGACTGCGCCGAGCTTGCGGAAAATACAAAAGCCGAGCTTTCAAGACAGATGGAAAAGCTCAGCAGAAAAGATATTATTCAGTCGTCAGTTGACAATTTCGGCGCGATTATCGTGTGCAGCGATATGAAGCAGGCGATAGAGTTCGCCAACGAGCTCGCTCCCGAGCACCTTGAAGTTTGCTGTGAAAACCCGATGGAGTACGTCGGCAAGCTCGACAACGCAGGCTCTGTATTCCTCGGCAACTACAGCCCCGAGCCCTTGGGCGACTACTTCGCAGGTCCTAACCACGTTCTCCCCACGAGCGGCACGGCGAGATTTTTCTCTCCGCTTTCGGTCGACAGCTTCGTTAAAAAATCGAGCTTCATCTACTACACCGAGGACGCGCTCAAAAACGACGCTCAGGACGTTATCCGCTTTGCGGAAACCGAGGGCTTGACCGCGCACGCAAATTCAATCAAAGTGCGTTTTGATCTTGACTAAGGATTTATATTTATGAGTTATAAACTGAACAAAAAAATTGTTGA
This sequence comes from uncultured Clostridia bacterium, assembly GCA_946539105.1. Classification (GTDB taxonomy): domain Bacteria; phylum Bacillota; class Clostridia; order Oscillospirales; family Acutalibacteraceae; genus Ruminococcoides. The sequence continues at coordinate 1,034 of CAMNHG010000209.1, forward strand.
TTTGGTACCTTACGAGCCAATCAGCGGTACATATAATATCAGGCTCGACGCCAACGAATGCCCCACGGATTTGCCCGATGACATTAAGTTCGAGCTAAAAAAAGCGGTTGATAAAGTAGCATTTAACCGCTACCCCGACCCCTTGGCAAATGGCGTTACAGAGGCGTTTGCGAAGTTTTACGGAATAAACGCTGAGCTTGTCACGGCAGGCAACGGCTCCGACGAGCTGATTTTCTTAATCGAATCCGCCTTCCTCGAAAAGGGCGACAAAATGCTCGTCGTTTCTCCCGATTTTTCGATGTACAACTTCTATTCGTCAATCTGCGAGGTCGAGTGCGGTACTTTCACTAAAAACGACAGCCTTGACATCGACGTTGACGCCTTAATAAATAAGGTCAACGCTGACAACATCAAGCTGTTAATTTTCTCAAATCCCTGCAACCCTACGGGCAGAGGAATCACCGCCGAAGAAGCGCGTAAGCTGGTTAACGGCGTTAACGCTCTTGTTGTGCTCGACGAAGCGTATATGGATTTCTGGAATCAGAGCCTGATTAATGAGGTTGAAAATTATTCAAACCTGATTATCTTCCGCACGGCTTCAAAGGCTATCGGCTCTGCGGCTTTAAGGCTCGGCTTTGCGGTTGCAAACAGCAATATTTCCAAGGCAATAAAGGCGGTAAAATCGCCCTACAATGTCAACAGCTTCTCGCAGGCAGCAGGCGAGATTATCTATAATCACCCCGATTTCTTAAAAAACCGCCTTAAAACGATTGTTTTATCGCGCGAAAAGCTGTATAATGGTTTAGTTAAGATTTCCGCTGAAAATCCGTCGTTCGAGCCTGTTGAGAGCGTCGCGAACTTCGTATTTGTAAAAACTCCCGATTCTAAGCGGATTTGGGAGTATCTTAAAGAAAAATCAATCGTCGTGCGCCTTATGGGCGAATACCTGAGAATTACTGCAGGAACCGGCGATGAGGTCAGCGAAACTCTGACAGCTATCAATCAGTATTTTATGGAGGCTTAAAATGAGAACTTCCGAAATTACCAGAAAAACCAAGGAAACCGACATCACCTTAAAACTCTGTCTTGACGGCGGCGAGGTTAAGATTGACACCGGCATCGGATTTTTCGACCATATGCTAAATTCCTTCGCCACTCACGGCGGCTTTGGTCTTGAAATATCCGCCAAGGGCGACCTCGAGGTTGACGGTCACCACACCGTTGAGGACGTTGGAATTGTGCTCGGCAAGGCGTTTGACGAAGCACTGGGCGACAAGGGCTCAATCGAACGTTTCGGCAGCTTTTACGTGCCGATGGACGAGGCACTCGCGTTTGCCTCGGTTGACGTTAGCGGCAGACCGTTTTTGGTATTTGACGCTGAATTTCCCCAGGCGGTATGCGGAGTTTACGACTGCTCTCTGACAGTAGAGTTTATGCGCGCGCTCGCGTATAACGCTCAGATTACCCTGCACATCAAGTCGATGTACGGCGACAATTCTCACCACATTACAGAGGCGGTGTTCAAGGCGGCTGCTCACGCGCTAAAAGCGGCGGTCGCGCAGAATAATTCGGGAAAACCGCTGTCTACAAAGGGAGTGCTCTGATGTTTATTTTACCGGCTATTGATATAAAGGACGGCAAGGCGGTGCGCCTTTTTAAGGGCGACTATTCAACCGCCGAGCAGGTGGCTTCTTCTCCTTACGACGCGGCAAACAGCTTTGCCGAGGCAGGAGCTAAGTGGATGCATATGGTAGACCTCGACGGCGCGAAGGACGCCAAGCTCGTAAACGCCGATTTAATCGCCGACGTCGCAAGGCAGTCCGGTCTTTTGGTAGAGGTCGGCGGAGGTATCCGCGATA
>CAMNHG010000210.1 GCA_946539105.1 uncultured Clostridia bacterium
CCCGAGAGAACCTCGTTACATACCGAGCAGTGTGTGCCTGCGGTGTGGCCTGCCTCTGTACAAGTGGGCGGAACAGCCGCGTCCTGAACTACTGTGTGACCCTTTGCGGGGATTGTCTCGATACCTGTGAGGGTCTCGTTACATACCGAGCAGCGTGTGCCTGCGGTGTGGCCTGCTCTTGTGCAGGTTGCGGCAAACGCGGCAACATTAACAGGGGTGTGTCCCTTTGCCGGAATTTCGGTCATACCCATAATGGTAATTCCGCATACCGAGCACTTAAGGCCTGCGGTGTGGCCGGGCTCTGTGCAGGTGGGTTCAACTCTGCCTACGCTTACGTTCTGGTGACCCTTAGCCTTGATAACCTCCTGAGCAACCAAAACCTCGCCGCATCTTGAGCAGTGGCTGCCCTGAGTTTTACCGTCAACCATACATGTTGCGGGAACAGCCGGGTCGATTACGGTTTGGTGTCCGAGTGCCGGGATAACCTGCTGAGCTACGATAATCTCGCCTGTAACGGTGTTGCGCTTACCCTCGGTAAGGCCTGACTCGGTACAGGTTGCTGCCTTTGCGGGGAGAATCTCAATTTCATCATCAACGATTGTGCGCAGCTCGCCGATAGATGTGATGTAATCATAATTTTCCTGATTAAGACCGTACGCGTTTGAGTAAACGTTGTACTCCTCCTCGGTCTTGGAGTCAACAAATGTAATTACGCCGAACTCCATTTCAACATTGGTTGTGCCTGTAGCACCGGGAACAACGTCGAATACGATTGTCGCGATCGGGATAAGCTGGCCGTTCTTTGAAAGGCGGAGACCGTCCCACTTGGTAACGGCATACTTAACGCGGCTGTCAAGGTCAAAGTTCGCGTCGCCTACGCCGGCAGCAACGGGGAATGCCTGTGAATAATCGTAATCCTCAATATCCTCGTCATAAACGCCGTTCTTAGCCTTGTCGATTGTGAGGTAGTTTTTGTCGTAATTAACCGCGAACTGAATATTTTGCAGGCGCATTGTCGAAACCGAAATGTCCGCAAAATATGTAACGGTTACGGTGTCGGGAGTCTCGGAATATGTCTTTGAAGCTGTGCTCCAGAGGTTGGAAACCGCGTTAACGGTAAGCCCTGTGCCCGGATTCGGGTTGGTCGGATCGGGCTGTGTAGCGGTGGGTTCGGGAACAGGAACGGTTGTTGCAGGCTGTGTTACCGGAGCGGTTGTCTCGGCAGCTGTGGGTTCGGGAGCGTCGGTGGGAACCTCCTCGTCGGAGGGCTCGTCAACGTAGCTTCCGAGCACGCCGTCTGTGCCTACAACAGCGTTGTAGTCAGCCTGATTAAAGCCATTGGCTATTGTATAGGGATGATATTCCTCATCTAAGTTCTTGGGGTTAACAAAGCTGATTGTGCCGAAGGCAAGGTCTACGGTTGTATTGCCCGAGGCTGCCGGATCAACGTCGAATACTACCTTGATAATCGGGATAAGCGTGCCGTTCTTTGCAAGGCGCATACCGTCCCACTTTGCAACCGCGCATACAACTCTGCCGGGTTCCGCGAGGTTAACGTCCGCAAGTCCGCCGGAAACAGGCATCATCTCCGCAAGGTCGTACACTTCCAAATCGTCGTCATAATTGCCGTTCTTTTTCTCGTCAATCGAGAGCACGGTCGGGTCGTATGTAAGGGTCGCCTGGAAGTCCTGAAGTCTCAGGGTCTCGATGTCCGCGTAGTAAGCTACGGTTACGGTGCCGGGAAGCTCTGTGTAGCTTCTAATGGCAGGGCTGAAGAGGTTTGAGGTTGTCTTAACCGTAAGAGCCTTTGTTACAGGCTGGGGAGCGGTTGTGGGAGCAACGGTCGGCTCAGGAGCGTCTGTGGGCTCGGGAGCGGCGGTTGTCGGAGCGTCTGTCGGCTCGGGAGCGGTCGTAGGCGCGACGGTCTCCTCCTGAGTAACGGGCTGTGTGGGCTGATTGTCGTCAACATACGGCTCTTCCTCGTCGGGATTGATAGTAATTTTGAACCTTGCGCCGGTTTTGGTGGTATAGTCAAAGTTTCTGAGGTCGAGCACAACTCTTACTACGGACTCGTCGTCCTCAACTTCGAAAATGCAGTTTTTGCCGTTGTAGACAGCGTCAATCCACTCGCCTGTAGGATACATTTTTTCCTCGGCTGTGCCCCAGTTGGTAGCCCAGGGGTTGGATGAAGGATTGCCGTCGTCATCAATCGAGTTAGCGGCAAATTTAATCTGGTAGTTATCGAAGCAGTAGATGTCCTCCATGGTCATAACCCAAACGCCGGGCTCCATCTCGAACATTTCGTTTGAAGGGTCGCTGGGATCCCAGTTCGCGCCGTTGAGGTAGGTGTCCTCGCCGTTTCCGGCAGCGATTACGTGGTCAACCTGAAGTCCCTGGGGAACTACTACATAGTCGCCGACTACGTTTACAAGCTCCTTGACGGGGTCGAAGGTAACGGTAACGTCGCACTTCTGGGTAATGTTTACCGTGTAGTTCTGATCTGATCCGGGCGCGCCCCAAGAGAAGTCTTCGTCGTGATTCTTAAGAACCTTAAGCTGAAGCATCTGTGTGGGTTCAACGTCTTTAAAGGTGATTTTGTAAAGTCCGTCGGATTCGTCAAGCGTCATCTCGGTCAGGGGATTTTCCTTAAACCAAACGCCGCCGAAAATCTCAGCAGATGAGCCGAATACGCTGTAGACGTCCTCTGCTTCATCCTCCGCGCTCGCCGTAAACGCCGCTACGCCTGTAAAACAGGAGAAAACAAGCATTACCGCGAGCAGTAAACTAATGAATTTTTTTGTCTTTTTCACAAAAGAACCTCCTTTTTATAAAATATTTCATTATTATTGTAACATATTTTGTTATGATTTTGTTACCAAATATTTTAT
>CAMNHG010000211.1 GCA_946539105.1 uncultured Clostridia bacterium
ACATCGGGGTGTAGCGCAGCTGGTAGCGCGCCTGCTTTGGGAGCAGGATGTCGGGAGTTCGAGTCTCTTCACTCCGACCATGATAGTTCAGGGGAATATCCGTCAAGGATATTCCCCTGAACTATTTTAATCAAGCAACGGAGGAGTAAAGGGACTTGAACAGGCTGTGCCGAGCCATAAGCGTAAGCGAATGGCGAAGGCAAAAACAGTCCTGCGGACTGTTTTTAAGCCGCCGCGCTCAGCTAAGTTATCCAATTACACACGCCGCAAACAAGCGAGCAGAACGGTATGCAAAAGAAAAACAAACTTCACTCCGATCAATTAAAAGGCTCATAACGGATTTCGTTATGAGCCGATGAATTTAATGTGCACATCTTTGATTACAGCATACTAAATTTTGAAATTTTACGATTACGATTACATAGAAGTTTCTGTATTATACTCGCATAAAAACTGTTCCATAAAAAAATGCCGTAATTCTGCAATTTCCTTTGCGCGCTTTGTATTTATTTCACTTTTGATGAGCAAAAGTTTATCGTGGAAGTGCTGTACTGAATCTTCCAATGTTCTTCCGCATTTGCCGCCGTAGGCAAAGGTACGAGCAATTCCTATTGCTCCGATAGCGTCCAATCTGTCTGCATCCTGAACAATTTTCGCGTCAATAGAAGCGAGGGGCTTTCCATGATTCTTACTGAATGAAACTGAGTTAATGATATCGCATATATAATCAATCTGTTCCGGTTCAATATGTTGAGATGATAAAAAGGTTCTGGCGTTTGCGTTGTTTTCTGTCTTGAATAACTTTTGATCATCAACATCATGAAGCAAAGCGGCTAATGATACGACAAACAGATTACAGTCCGGTTCGCTTTCCGATATCAGTAACGCGTTATGATAGACTCTTAGAGTGTGTTTCGCGTCATGTCCGTCGTAGTTATTTTGAAATAAAGTTTTAATATATTGAATTGCTGAATTGATAACTGAACTATCCATGCGGTAGAACTTCTTTCATTTAGATTAATATTATTTTATCACGACAAAAGCAACAGCGCAAGGAGTTTATACCTGCGCCGTTTCGTTTTGTGATTTCAGTCTGTTTTTTTCCGCTTTAATCTCAGCGCGGACTTTGGGTATCATTTCTTCGAGGAGCTTTTCGCACTCCTCGCGCGTTTTGGCGTAGACGGTGTGAACTTCTCGCTTGCCGTGAGCGTTGGTCGGGGAATACCGCCCTTCAAACAGGTTGTCGCTTATCTGATAAATTCCGCCTGTGCCTGCCTTGCGGATTTTGCCCTTATACGGCTCGAAATTCGTCGAACACGGCGCGTTTGCGGTTTTTTCGGGTACTTCTCCGTTGTCGTACTCACCGTGCTCAAACGGCTCTTTTTTTTGGCGAAGTGCTTTTCGATTTTGTTAGCCGCGCTTTTCTGCATTTCATCTGTGATGTGGCTGTAGATGTCGAGCGTGGTTGCCGATGACACGTGACCGAGGATTCCCGAGAGCGTTTTCGCGTCAACTCCGCTTGTCAGCGCGTGTGTCGCGAAGGTGTGGCGCAGGTCATGGAAGCGTATATCGGGAAGTTTCGCGCCTTTCAGAATCACTTTTAGGCGGTGATATGCCGAACTCGGCGCGGTCGGTTTTTCGGGGGCAAGCAGGCTCGGGAATATCCACTCGCTGACGGAATTTTTCTTTCGCTCTGTCAGGATTTTGAGAGTGCCTTTCGGCAGAAGTATTGTCCGAGTCCCTTTTTCGGTTTTTGTCTCGCCGATATTAACTTCTCCGCCCTCAATAGAACGGTATGCAAAATCAAAACTAAACTTCACTCCGATCAATTAAAAGGCTCATAACGGATTTCGTTATGATCCTTTGGGGTTAATAAGCTTATCTTTGATTACAGCGTATCAGATTTTGAAACACAATAAAAATGATGCAACAGGGGTAAAGAATTGCAATTTTCGTTTATGCGGTGTATGATATAAATAGAAGAAACTAAGGAGCACAATGATGACAAAGCTAATATTTTTAGAGGGTGTTTTCGGCGTCGGTAAGTCCACCATGGCGAAAAAAATGTGTGAGGATTTGCGTTCAGAAGGTAAAAACGCAAAGACCTATGTTGAATTCGATTACACCAATCCAATTGATTTTTACTGTGTAGCATACTACACCGCCGAGGAATACGAAACACTTTGTTTGGAGTATCCGCAATATGAAAACACAATACAAACGAATACGGTTCACGCGGGGAACGCACGGTTGATTCATTATTTTAACGAGGATACACCCTTGTTTGAGGAACCGTTACTATCTGAATTCATGGAAAGAGAATTTTGTTATAATCCTCGAAATCCCGTATCACTTGAAGATTATTCAGAGGCGTATGTTGCTGTATGGAAAAACTATGTTGCCTCGATTAGAGATGATATGGATTACATTATTTTTGACGGCTCGCTGTTACATCACCCGATTAACGATATGATTCGTAATTACAGCGCGACAAAGGAGCAGGTGCTTATGCATATCCAAAAGCTGCTTGATTCACTCGGCAAAACGGAATATGAGCTTTACTATTTGCAGACCGCTGATATTGCGACACAGTTACATATCGCGTATCATAATCGCGGTCAAAATCAACCCGATGATTCTGCAATTGCATTTTGGGAGAAACGCTATACTTATGATTGTTTCGTCCTTAGCCATATTGATAGCGGATATTGTAGCTATGACGTAACAAACAAATGGAATGATGTAGAACAAGAGATAGTAAAAGAGTTACTTTAAACTTTTAATGCGCAGGGAGTTTATCCTTGCGCTGTTTCGTTTTGTGATTTCAATTTTTCTTTTTCCGTCTTAATCTCGGCTCGGACTTTGGGCATCATTTCTTTGAGTAGT
>CAMNHG010000212.1 GCA_946539105.1 uncultured Clostridia bacterium
AGGCTTAGGTTATGGATAAATATATCGGAAAACGCCTTGACGGCCGTTATGAAATCCACGAGCTTATCGGCGTCGGCGGAATGGCTAACGTTTACCGCTGCAACGACACCGTTGACGACCGTGAAGTCGCAATCAAAATCTTAAAGGACGAGTACCTAAATAACGAGGAGTTCATCCGCCGCTTTAAGAACGAGTCAAAAGCTATCGCTATGCTTTCTCACCCGAACATCGTAAAGGTGTACGACGTCAGCTTCGGCGATATGATTCAGTATATAGTAATGGAGTACATCGACGGTATTACTCTTAAGGAGTATATCGAGAGCCAGGGTATTATCGAGTGGAAGGACGTTATCCACCTTACAACCCAGGTTTTAAAGGCACTCCAGCACGCGCACGAAAGCGGAATTGTCCACCGTGACATCAAGCCGCAGAACATTATGCTCCTGCAGGACGGAACGATTAAAGTTACCGACTTCGGTATCGCACGCTTCTCCGACAAGGCAACGCGCACTATGACCGACCAGGCAATCGGTTCGGTTCATTATATCTCGCCCGAGCAGGCGAGAGGCTCAGCCACCGACGGCAAGTCTGATATCTACTCCGTAGGCGTAATGCTCTACGAAATGCTCACCGGCAGACTGCCCTTCGACGGCGACAGCGCGGTTACAGTCGCGCTTATGCAGCTTCAGTCCACACCAAAGCGTCCGCGCGAGGTCAATCCCGGAATCCCTATCGGTCTTGAGCAAATCACAATGCGCGCAATGCAAAAGCAGCCCGAGGACCGTTACGCGTCTGCGGCAGAAATGCTCAGCGACCTCGAACGCTTCAGACTTAACCCCTCAATCGTATTTGATTACGGCAATTCCTTTGTAGACCACCAGCCCACTAAGCACGTGCGCAATCTCAAGGATGCCGACGAGGGCAACAAGGTTTATAAAAAGAAGGTGACTATGCCCGATTCGGAGTACGCTTACGAGGATGAACCGGTCAAGGAGCATAAGCCTGTTTTCCACGTTATTAAGGGCGTGCTTATCGCGGCACTTGTTATGGTTTTGGTTTTTGCCGGAGTTTTCGCATTTCAGGCGTTCAATTCGGGCGAGAACAAGGACGTTGAGGTTCCCGATTATGTCGGAAAAACGCTTGTAGAGGCTAAGGAAAACAACCCCGATAACTTCCAGTTTGATATAAAGAGCAAGTACGACGAGAGCAAGGAGCTCGGCGTAATTCTCGCTCAGGAGCCCGAGGCAAAGTCGATGAAGATTAAGTCAGGCTCAACAATCACGCTTACCGTAAACGGCACTGACACCGAAATTGCCGTTCCGTTTGTTCAGAATACAAGCGAAAACGACTCTATCCGCACATTAAAGGACAAAAGCCTTATTCCGCAGATCGTTTACGTCGAAAACTCAAAAACACCAAAGGGATATGTTATAGATTCGTTCCCCACAGCAGGCGCGAAGGCGACAATCGGCTCTACCGTATATCTGTACGTTGCCAACGGCGACCGCGCGGGTACAGCTCAGATTCCGGCGATTCTGGGAATGAACGCGGATGAAGCCAAGTCAAAGCTCACGGAGCTGGGACTAACCGTAGAGACCGTGACCGACGACGAGAGCAAGGAGCCCGAGGGCACAGTTATCAGCTCGTCACCGCTTCCTTACGGAAAGGTTGAGCAGGGCACTGTAGTTACCCTCACCGTAAGCTCGGGCAAGGGCGACAAGAAAACCGTTGACGTTATCGTTGAGCTTCCCTCTTACGTTTCAGGCTCGCTTCAAATGTCCGTTATCGTTGACGGCGTAACCGACAGCTCGCTGTCGCAGACCGTTTATCCTTCCGACAGCAGCTCTGTAAAGCTCAGCTTTGAGGGCTCCGGCAAACAGACTGTAGTTATTGAGCTTGACGGTCAGGTTTACCGCGAGTACACAATCGACTTCGCTCTCGGTTCGGTAACGAACACCGTAGCTCACGACTTCGTAGTGGAGACCGAACCGCCTACCGAGGCTCCCACTCAGCCCGAAACCTACGCCACCGAGTATGTTCCCGATACCCAGCCGGAAACAAACGCGGTTGATAACGGTTATTAGTATCTAAATGCAACAGCTACAGGGAATTTTAATGAAATCCATCGGCGGATTTTACTACGTCCGCTGCGAGGATAAAGAATATGAATGCAAGGCAAGGGGCAGCTTCCGAAAAAAAGGAAGCTCCCCTGTTGCAGGCGACAGGGTAGAAATCTCCGTACCCGACGAAGGCTACTGCGCGATAGAGCGGATTCTTCCGCGCAAGAACAAGCTGAAACGCCCTGCGCTTGCGAATATCGACGCGCTTGTAATAGTATGCTCAACGGTTGACCCTCAGCCGAATTATACGGTAATCGACAAAATGACAGCCGCTGCCGTAAATAACGGTATGGCACCCGTGCTTGCCGTGTCTAAAAACGACATCAAAAACGGCGACGAAGTCTGCGAGATTTACCGCAAAAGCCAAATCAAGGTGTTTCAGTGCTCGCCCGAGGATAAAACCGGGGTTGACGCTTTAAGAGAATACCTCAAGGGCAAGGTGTCCGCTTTTACCGGCAACAGCGGAGTGGGCAAGTCAACTCTGCTCAATTTGCTTTTTCCTTCGCTTGAGCTTGCCACAGGGCAAATCAGCGAAAAACTCGGAAGGGGCAGACATACCACAAGGGTTGTCGAGCTATTTGAGCTTGACGGCTGTTATGTAGCCGATACACCCGGCTTTTCCACCGTAGATTTACAACGCTACGAAATGATAGACAAGGAGCAGCTTCAGTACTGCTTCCCCGAATTTGAAAAATACCTTGGACAGTGCCAATTTACTTCCTGCGCCCACACCTGCGAAAAGGGCTGCAAAAT
>CAMNHG010000213.1 GCA_946539105.1 uncultured Clostridia bacterium
CTTTATCTCAAATTCTTTTACCCTTGCGTATATAATTTCATCGACAATCGCTTCCACCGCGATGCCCTCGGCGACATATTCTTCTGAAATCAGCGTGCCTTTTTCACGAATATCGCTGATAACGCCCGCACTTTTGAAGGGGACCAGCAGGCTTACACGCTTCATTCTGACAGGCAGGTTGTGGTCGATAGCCTCGAGCAGCCTGTCGATTCCGTCGCCGTTTTTGGCGGAAATTTTTATGTAAGAGTTAAAGTCCTGCGCCAGAGTTACATCGTCGAGCAAATCGCACTTGTTCAGCACGGTGATAATCGGCGTGTCGCCGCAGCCGAGGGATTCGAGCAAATCGTTTGTAACGCCGAGATGAACCCTCGCCTCGTCGCTCGAAGCGTCGCAGAGGTTTATGATGATGTCCGACTGTGCCGCTTCCTCAAGCGTTGAGCGGAACGCTTCAACCAGGTGGTGGGGGAGTCTGCGGACAAGTCCTACCGTGTCAATCAGCATTATGCTCACGCCGCTTGGGAGCTTTAACGCGCGTGACGTAGGGTCGAGCGTGGCAAACAGCTTGTCCTGAGCCAGCACGCCGGCGTCGGTAAGCGCGTTCATAAGAGTTGACTTTCCGGCGTTGGTGTAGCCGACGATCGCGCAGGTGATAACGCCGTCCTTCTCGCGCCTGTTTCTCAGCATTTGTCTGTGCTTTTCAACTTCATTAAGCTCGTCCTTAAGCGTTTCAATCCGCCTGCGGATGTGCCGCCTGTCGGTTTCGAGCTTGGTTTCTCCGGGACCTCTGGTGCCTATTCCGCCGCCGAGACGCGACATCTCGATTCCCTTACCCGTAAGTCGCGGCAGCATATACTTCAGCTGCGCAAGCTCAACCTGCAGCTTGCCCTCCTTTGAGCGCGCCCTTAACGCAAATATATCGAGGATAAGCGTTGTGCGGTCAATTACGCGAACGCCTGTGTAGTTTTCGATATTTTTAATCTGAGTGGGGGACAGCTCACTGTCCGCGATAATCAAATCGAGCTCCTCGCTGTCGCAGACATTTTTAATCTCCTCGAGCTTGCCCGAGCCGACAAAGGTCGCTGATTCGGGCTTTGGCAGCTTTTGAATTACCGAAAACGCAGGCTCCGCCCCGGCACTTTTGACAAGCTCAAAGAGCTCGTCCATAGAAGCCTCGGCGTCAAAACCGCCGGTATCCACGCTTACAAGCAGTGCTCTCGGGACTTTTTCTTCATTGCTGATCAGTTCCATATACACCTCCGTAATTTAATTGCGGAAACTTTTACTGTAAAAAACTGTTTACTATTTTCCTAATTAGTAGTATAATATATGTTTGAAGGAATGTAAAGAATTGTTTGGAGTTGTTTATGGAAAAACAATATGACGTTATAATTGTCGGCACAGGAGCGGCAGGACTGTATGCCGCGCTGAATTTTCCGGATGACGTGAGCGTTCTGCTTATCTCAAAGCGCGAGCTCGAGCTTTCTAACAGCTCGCTGGCGCAGGGCGGAGTAGCCTGCGTGCTCGATTTGGCGCGTGATAACTACAAGCTGCACATCACCGATACGCTGATCGCCGGCAAGTACAAAAACAATCTGAAAGCAGTTGAAAAGCTCGTCAAGGAAGGCCCCGGCGACGTGCTCAAAATCAAGGAGCTCGGCGTTGACTTTGACCTCAACCCCGACGGCACAATGTGCAAAACGCTCGAGGCAGGTCACAGCCGCCACAGGATTGTCCACCACAAGGACTCAACCGGCAAGGCGATTGTGGACGGTTTGATTGCGGCGGTAAAGAATAAGGAGAATGTAGATATTCTCGACAACGCCCTGCTGTACTCAATGCACAAAACCCTCGGCGGTTTTTACCTTAGCGTGCTTAAGGACGGCAAGAGCCGGTACTTCGGCTGCAGCTTCTGCATACTCGCCACAGGCGGTATCGGCAGAGTATATAAATACACCACCAACTCGGCTATCGCGACAGGCGACGGAATCGCCTTTGCCTATATGCTGGGAGCCAAGGTGCGGCATTTGTCGCGCGTTCAGTTCCACCCCACGGCGTTTGCCGCCGAAAAGGACAGGGAGCGGTTTTTAATCAGCGAGGCTGTCCGCGGCGAGGGTGCTGTTCTGCTCAACTGCGACGGCGAGCGGTTCGCTCACAACTACGACAAACGCGGAGAGTTAGCACCGAGAGACGTTGTATCAAACGCAATCGCGAGAGAGGCTATCAGAACCGGCAGCGAGAACTTTTATCTCGACATTACCCACAAGCCTGCCGATTTTCTGCGCGAGCGTTTTCCGCTTATATCATCGCGCTGTCTTGAAGAGGGAATTGACATCACCAAGGACAGAATCCCTGTTTTCCCCTGCCAGCACTACCTTATGGGCGGTATAGACGTCGATTTGAACTCGCAGACCTCAATCGCAGGACTTTACGCGGCAGGAGAATGCTCGCACACCGGCGTTCACGGTATGAACCGCCTCGCAAGTAATTCGCTGTTGGAGGCACTTGTATTTTCGCGCAGTGCCGCCGAGCACATCACGCGCAAGCTCAAAAAGTACGGCAGAAAGCCGCTCGGACTCGAGCCTGCACACCGCCCGATTACCGGAAATCCCATGCCAACGGGCTGCCGTTCTCGAATCCGCGAGATTATGCAGGACGCGTACTTTGTACTGCCAAAGCCCGAAAAATACGCTGAGAGCTACAGAGAGATCACCGAAATAATCAAGCTGCTTTTCAGCGAGAGCTATGAAATCAGCTCCGATTTGATAGAGGCAA
>CAMNHG010000214.1 GCA_946539105.1 uncultured Clostridia bacterium
AAGGAGGCTTGCGGATTCCATTGACGCAATGGGAATCGAGGGTAACGGCGCAATTTACGAGACCTTGGCAGAGGCCGAGGTATCATCGGCGGATTTGGTAATCGCCGCTACGGCGCGCGACGAGGTTAACCTGTACACCTGCCTTTTGGCGAAAAACTCAGGCGCTAAAAACACAATCGCCAGAGTAAGAAACCCCGAGTACACCAACGACCTTTTCAGGGTTAAGGAAGCTTTGGGACTTTCAATGTCGATTAACCCCGAACTCACCGCGGCTATCGAAATCAGCAGACTGCTCAGGTATTCGGGAGCTCTCGAAATCGACAGCTTTTCAAAGGGCGCGGCTGACTTAATCAAGGTTTACGTTCCCGAGACCTCGCCGATTGCAGGCAAGGCTGTCAGCAAAATCGACATTCAAAAGGGCAAGGTTCGAATTTGCACCGTCGAGCGCGGCAAGGAAGTATTTATCCCGAACGGCGATTTTATCATTCAGGCAGGCGACAAGGTTAGCGTGGTCGCAAAGCCCGACATCGCGACTAAATTCTTTAAGAAAGCCAACATCTCAATCGGCAGATGCCGCGACGTAGTAATCTTGGGCGGCGGCAGAATTTCTTATTACCTCGCTCAAAAGCTGCTAAAGGGCGGCGCGAGCGTCAAGATTATTGAGAAAAACCCCGAACGCTGCGAGGAGCTCGCCTATTCGCTCCACGACGCCACAATCATAAACGGCGACTGTATGGATCAGGATTTGCTTTTGAGCGAAGGCATTGAGCACGCTGACGGCGTAGTAGCCCTGATGGACTACGACGAGGAAAATATCCTCGCCTCAATGTACATCAACAGCGTTTCAAAGGCAAAGGTAATCACCAAGGTGAACAACACCTCGTTCAACAGCATTGTCGAGCGAATGGATCTTCAGTATGTTATAAACCCCAAGAGCATTGCCGGCGAATACATCGCGCGTTACATCAGAGCAATGCAAAACTCAATGGGCAGCAACGTTGAAACCCTCTACAGGCTCAGCGAGGACAGGGTAGAGGCGCTTGAGTTCAAGGCGAAATCGTCTACAAAGGTGGCGGCTATTCCGCTTGCCCAGCTCAACCTAAAGGACGATTTGCAGATTATTTGCATCGGCAGAAGGGGCAAGATTATCCTGCCTGCCGGCACGGACTGCATTATGCCCGACGACAGGGTTGTTGTTGTAACAAAGCACAAGGGTTTAAGCGACCTTGACGATATTTTGAGCAGGCGTTAATTTATGAATAAACGAATTATTGTATATATCCTCGGCTGGGTTTTGATTGTCGAGGGCGTAGCGATGCAGGTCTGCACGCTCACGTCCTTTATCTACCGCGAGCACGAGGGACTGTACTTTTTGATTACCGGAGCGGTAAGCGCCGCGGTCGGCGTTTTCTGCGTAAAATTCAAAAAGCAAAAGAATATGGTTTTGTACCAAAAGGCAGGCTTTTCCGCCACGGCTCTGAGCTGGATTTTGCTCTCACTCGTAGGCTGTCTGCCGTTTTGGCTCAGCGGAGAAATCCCCGTATTTACCGACGCTCTCTTTGAGACCGTCTCGGGCTTTACCACCACCGGTGCGACAATTTTGACCGAGGTTGAAAAGCTCAGCCACGGTATGCTGATGTGGCGAAGCCTTATGAACTGGCTGGGCGGTATGGGCGTAATCGTCTTTTTACTTGCGCTTATCCCAAAGCTCGGCGGTCAGCAGAACATCTTTTTGATGAAGGCTGAAAGCCCCGGCCCGATTATCGGCAAGGCTGTGCCGCATATGCGCACCTACGCCGCGCTGCTCTACGGAATTTACTTCGGACTTACCGCGCTCGAGTGCATACTCCTGCTCTGCGGCGGAATGGAGTTTTTCGACGCTATCAACACCAGCTTCGCAACCGCCGGCACAGGCGGCTTCGGCGTAAGAAATACAAATATGGCGGCGTACCACAGCTATTATCTGCAGACGGTTATCGCCGTGTTTATGATGCTTTTCGGCGTTAACTTTTCATTCTACATCCTGCTTATCGCGCGCAAGTTCAAGCAGGCGTTCAAAATCACCGAGTTGTGGTTTTACCTCGGAATTATCGTTCTTTCGACGGTAATTATCGGAATTAACATCATTCCGCGTTATCACGACGTTCACGAGGCGTTCCACCAGAGCTTTTTCTACGTCTCGTCAATCATCACCACCACCGGCTTCGGTATCGGTGACGTAAACGACTGGCCGATGCTCTCAAAGGCGATTATTCTGATTATCACCTTCATCGGAGCGATGGCAGGCAGTACGGGCGGCGGCTTTAAGGTTTCGCGAATCGTTCTGCTCGCAAAGGAAGCAAAAAAGGAGGTCAAGCTCCTTATTCATCCGCGCAACGTCCGCGCTGTAAAGATGGACGGCAAGGCGGTAGACCACAACATTATGCGCACCACCTCGGTGTTTTTGGTGCTCTACCTGATGATTTTTATCGGAAGCTTTCTGCTTGTGTCGATTGAGGGCAAGGACTTTGTCACAAGCTTCACCTCAATCGCCGCGACTCTCAACAACACCGGCCCGGGTATGTCGCTGGTAGGTCCCGTGGGCAACTACGCGACGTTTACTCACTTCTCAAAGTTTGTTATGATGTTCGATATGCTCGCCGGAAGGCTCGAGATTTTCCCGATTATCATCCTCTTTGCACCGTCAATTTGGAAAAAAGTATAATATAATTAAAGGGCGCCTAACCGCGCCCTTTTGTGATTGAGGAATTTATGAAAAAACTCACCCTGAT
>CAMNHG010000215.1 GCA_946539105.1 uncultured Clostridia bacterium
TATCAATTAGTCAGGATTTTAACAAGTAAATTTCAAAAAAATATTGATTTTATTCCGATTTTCTGTCATAATAATAGCAACGCGTAGTCTTGCGCGCAACGCCAGCAATTAAGGAGAGATAACTATGACAGTATTAGATACATTAAAAACCACGCTCGATTCGGCGGTTGATTCTTTATCGACAGTCGCTCAGGCATTTGTTGAGAAAAACAGAACCAAGGCAAAGCTCAACCGTCTGAGAATGATTATGAAGAATGAAAGCGAGCTTATGAACCGCGCATACATCGCTCTGGGCAAGGAGTACTATGAGTTCCTCAAAAAGGGCGACGCTGTTCCCACCGAAAAACAGCAGAAGCTGCTTGAGGTAATTGACAAGTGCAAGGCGAAAATCGCCAAAGCCAGAACCTGCTACAGAGAAATTCTCGAGAGCGAGGATGAGTTTGCCTTTGCTTCTCCTTCCGACAAGAAAGAGGTTAAGAGCGAGGATGTTGTTGACATCACCGTGGCGTGCTCAAACGAGAGCGACTACAACTCAAACCCGTTTTCTCAGGCAAAGGAAACCGCTGCCGAGACTGTAGCCGAGGTTAAGGACAAAGCGGCTGACGCGATTGACGAAGCAAAGGAAAATATTTCCGAAAAGGTCGAAGAGGTTAAGGAAGGCGTTGCCGAAAAGGTCAGCGACGTCAAGGAAGCCGCTGCCGATAAAAAGGACGCGGTTGTAAAGAAGGCAAAGTCCGCAAAAAGCCGCGCTCGCAAGGCGGTTAAAGAGGCTGTAGACGAGGAGTTCCCCGAGGACGAGTTGTTCTGATAAAGTAAAGAATAAATTTAGGGCGGTCGCTGACCGCCCATTTTTTGTTGCTAAAAAATAAGGCCGCCGCAGCGCGGCAGCCTTGTAAGCGAAATTTGTGTGCTCTTAAATTAGCAGAAGAATACGTCCATTTCCATCTCTTCGCCGTCAGCTACGAAGTAAGCCTTGCTCTCTTCGGGCTTGAGGTAAACAGCGATTTCCTTAGCGTCCTTGCCGTAAGTAGCCTTAACGTTGTTGATAACGTCGGCAACGGGAACCTGTACGCCTGCGTACTCTACAAAGAAATCAACCTTAGCTTCAACGGGCTTCTTGGGAGCTGTCTTTTTGGGAGCAGCCTTCTTAGCGGGAGCCTTCTTGGCAGCTGTCTTCTTAGCAGTAGCCTTCTTCTCTTCCTTAGCCTCGGCAGCCTTAGTTGTCTTAGCAGCTGTCTTCTTTGTTGTCTTAGCTGCTGTCTTAGTTTCCTTCTCAGCAGCAGCTGTCTTCTTTGTTGTCTCTTTTTCAGCTGTCTTAGCAGCTGCCTTTTTTGTAGTTGCCATCAAAAATCCTTCTTTCATATTATTATTATGTTATTTTTGATTTGGTTGTATTTTTGCCATTGGTACTATTATACATACACCTAAAATAATTGTCAATAAACACAAATTATTTTTGTCGGTTAGTACATATTTTTAGAAAATTAAAATTTCAGTTGGTTAATTTTCACAATATAATTTTGCTTATTTTGTAGATAATACCGCCTTGACATCGCATAATCGCTGATTTTTGCCCGATTTTGCGAAACAGATTATAATATTAATTTGCCCTGATGCGTGGTAAATAATTCATTAAAAATTTGACTTTTTGTCATTACGGTGTTGATTATAGACTAAAAGTATGTTAAAATTATAACAATGGTTATAATTCGACATTTTATGACGGAATAGTACGGGGTTGACGCTTTGTTTTTAACTAATTTTTTATCAATCGGACAACAGGTGCTCGTCCTTTTCATTTTAATATCAATCGGATTTTTGTGCGGCAAAAAGGGTATAATAAACGACAACGCCGCCAAAAAGATGACGGACATTGTGCTTTACGTTGTTACTCCGTGCGTGATGATATCGGCGTTTCAAAAGGAATTTTCAGCCGATACGCTTATTAGCGTGCTTATTGCCGCTGCCGCCGCACTGATTATTTTGGTACTTTCCACCGTAATTGCGCGGCTGGTTATTCGCGATAAATACATCAGCCGCAGAAAGGTTTTGCAGTTTTCGGTTATTTTCTCGAACTGCGGTTTTATGTCGCTGCCGCTCCAAAGGGAGCTTTTGGGCGAGGAAGGCTGGTTTTACGGCTCAATCTTTGTCGCTGTATTCAACATCTTTGTCTGGACATACGGCCTGTTTGACATGAGCGGAGACAAAAAACAGCTCTCGATAAAAAAACTCGTGTTCAATCCGGGCATTATGGGAGCGGTTGTCGCGATAATTTTGTTTGTGTGCAACATTAAGCTGCCGGATATTATCTCGCAGCCTATTACGCACCTGGCGAACCTAAACACGCCGGTGCCTATGCTGATTATCGGGTACTATCTATCTAATGCCAAGCTGAAGAGCGCGTTTGCCGACAAAGGCTCTTACCTTGCGCTCGCGCTCAGGCTGATTGCGATTCCCTTGGCTGTCACCTTCGCGATGGCGGCACTTGGGCTTGACAAAACGATGATTATCGCCTTTGTAATCGCTTGTTCCGCGCCTACCGCCGCGACCACCACTATGTTTGCCGCTAAGTTTGACCGCGATGTTGAGCTTTCGGTCGGGGTCGTGGCTTCGTCCACAATTCTTTCTATAATTACCATGCCGCTGATTGTATCGCTGGCGTGGACGCTGATTTTTTAACAGGGGTGTAACATATGGCGAAAAGCTCTATGCAAAAGCAAAAACTGCTTTATCTCCAAAAAATAATGCTTGAAAAAACCGA
>CAMNHG010000216.1 GCA_946539105.1 uncultured Clostridia bacterium
GTTCCCGAAGGAGCAGTAGGCGTTATCCTCAACAACGGTAACGGTGCTCAGACAGAGGACATCACAGACTTTAGCTATGACGGCTACTGGATGGACGGCACAACAAACGAACTCGGTCATTATAAGGTAACAGGTTACAACGAGGGCGACGAGCCTATTGAAACTGATCCCACAGAGTATGTTGAGCCTTCCGGCGATACAAAGACTGTTATTTTCACAAATAACAAGGGCTGGGGTTCGGTATATATCCACTACTGGGGCGGTTCGTCAGAGTCAGCTTGGCCCGGAGTTCAGATGACATCAATCGGCAATAACGATTACGGCGAGGCTCAGTTCTCTGCTGAAATCCCTGCTGATTCAACAGGTATCATCTTCAATGACGGCAACGGTACTCAGACAAACGACATCACATTTGACAATTCTGTAACAGGTTATTATCTTACAAGCCAGTCAAACGGCAAGTGGGATGTAGGAAGCTGGTAATATACAGTCAGCTTAAGGCTTGATACAAATTGATTTTTCGAAGCGGAGCTTAACGGCTCCGCTTCTTTTTGCTTATCAGTTACATTTTGCCCGTGACAGTTATATATAATTGAAAAATATACAAAATATTTCTCCAAAACACTTTACTTTGTTAACGTGGTAATGTATAATAATGTTTGGTTCGTACAGAACGTATAATTATTTAAAAACGGAGGATAACACTATGAAAAAAATCATCGCGCTTTTACTTGCAGTTTTTATGACTGTAGCGGTATTCGCGGGTTGCGGCGGCAACGGTAACGCAAGCAGCAACTCATCAAGCAAAGCAGACAGCTCAAGCTCAGAGCAGAAGGCGGACGCCGACAGCGACTGGGGCTATATCCAGAACAAGGGTAAAATGACAATCGGAATCACGCTCTTTGAACCCATGAACTACAAGGATGACAAGGGCGAGCTCACAGGCTTTGAGACCGAATTTACAAAAGCAGTTTGCGAGGAGCTCGGCGTTGAGGCTGAATTCCAGGAAATTCAGTGGGAAACAAAGGAAATTGAGCTCAAATCAAAGAAGATCGACTGTATCTGGAACGGTCTTACAATCACCGACGAGCGTAAGGCGGCTATGGACATTTCAATTCCCTATATGGAGAACAAGCAGGTAATGGTTGTTAAAAAAGAGAATGTTGAAAAGTTCACACAGAGCGTAAAGGACGCAAAGGTTGTTGCAGAAAAAGGTTCAGCCGGTGAAGAGGTTGTTCAGGGTGACGAATTCTTTAAGGAAGCAAAGTACACCGCCGCCGACGCGCAGGCAAAGGCTCTTATGGAGGTTAAGTCAGGTACATCCGATGTCGCAATCATTGACTATGTAATGTCAAAGGGCACAATCCGCGAGGATTCCGACTATAAGGATCTCGCTGTTATCGAGGCAAAGACCTTTGCTCCCGAGCAGTACGGCATTGCTTTCAGAAAGGACAGCCCTGAGACTCTTAAAAAGGTAAATGACGCAATCAAGAAAATTAACGATAACGGCAAGCTCACGGAAATTGCAAAGAAATATAATCTTGTGGATCTCCTTATAGTTAAGTAAAATGGATTTTTTAGCAGTAACCAATGAATTATTAAAAGGCTTCGGTCAAAACTGTCTTTTGTTCGGCTTGACATTACTGATGTCAATTCCGCTGGGCTTGATAATCTCTATGGGCTCAATGACAAAAATTCTCCCCATAAAGGCTGTTGTAAGAACATTCGTATGGATTATTCGCGGAACTCCGCTTATGCTCCAGCTGTTTGTTGTGTTTTACCTGCCGTCTTACGCGTTTAACATTCATTTTGACCGTTTCAACGCGGCGGTAATCGCCTTTGTAATTAATTACGCGGCATATTTTTCCGAAATTTACCGCGGCGGAATAGAGTCAATTCCAAAGGGACAGTACGAAGCCGGTCAAGTTCTCGGCATGAGCAAAACGCAAATCTTTTTCAAGATTGTGCTTATGCAGGTTGTCAAGCGCATTACCGCGCCTATGAGCAACGAGATTATAACTCTTGTTAAGGATACTTCGCTCGCAAGAGTTATACTTCTGCCGGAAATTCTGTACTCATCAGAAACAATTTTGTCGCAGAAAGCGTTGATTTGGCCGCTGTTTTACACCGGCGCGTTCTTCCTGCTTTTCTGCGGAGTTCTCACCCTTCTGTTCAGATTTATCGAGAAAAAGCTCGATTATTATAAGATTTAGGAGGGGATAGGTATGTCATTTTTAACGGTAGAAAATATCAAAAAGAGCTTCGGAAGAACCGAGGTATTAAAGGACATAAGCTTTTCGCTTGAAAAGGGCGAGGTGCTCGCGATTATCGGTTCGTCGGGCTCAGGCAAAACAACGCTTTTGCGCTGCCTGAACTTCCTTGAAACTCCACAGCACGGCAAAATTACCGTCGGCGGCAAGTTGCTTTTTGACGGCGAGGATGACTCAAAGCGCAGAGAATCGGCTATTCGTAAAAACAGACTGCACTTTGGAATGGTGTTCCAGAGCTTCAACCTTTTCCCTCAGTATAAGGTTATCGAAAATTTAACTCTCGCGCCTAAGCTCAGGGCAAAGGAGCAGCTGCGCCAAAGCGGAGACTATATGGGAGCAAAAAGCGTAAAGCAGGCTAATCAGCTGATTGACGAGGAAGCAGAAGCCCTGCTCAAAAAGGTAGGACTTTCTGAAAAACGCGACTATTACCCCTGCAATCTCAGCGGCGGACAGCAGCAGCGAGTTGCAATCGCAAG
>CAMNHG010000217.1 GCA_946539105.1 uncultured Clostridia bacterium
CGGAAGCTGTTGGTTTATTTTCGGGAGATTATTTCATCAAGTCCTTGCCTGCGTTCCAAGCCTTGCCTGCCTTTTCTCCGCTGACATAGTAGCCGTGCTTGAACTGGTCGAAGATAAGAGCCTGCAGCTTTTCAACCTCAACCTTATCCTTTTCGTCAAGGATGCTTTCCTCAGCTTTGGTATCGACAATCTTGCCGACGATTGCGTACATATTCTCGGTGTCGATTACCTCGGCAAGCTCGCACTCCATCACATATGGAAATTCGTCGATAATCGGAGCGTTTACAACATCGCTTTTTACCGCGTGATAACCTGTTCTCTCGAACTTGTCAGGCATCTTGTTGCCTGTTGCGATTCCGAAAAAGTCCGCAACGTCAATATGCTCCTTGTCGGCAATGCTGACTGTGAATGCTTTTGTTTTCAGCAAATTCTGTGTAGTCTTGTGATCCTCGTCGATGAACAGGGCGATTTTATCCATGGCGCAGATCATACCCCACGCGGCGTTCATTACATTCACCTTGCCGTTTTCATCGTATGCGGCTACCATCAGTACGGGCATCGGATAAACGCCCGGGAAAGAGCCTAAAGATTTTTTCATTTTAATTACCTCCAAATTTGACAGTGTAAAGGCATTCCGCACACCTGAATTATGCGGTGTTGCCTTGTTTTTATTGATTTAAATAACCTTTCAGTTCATCAACACGAGCTGACATATCATTCCAGCCAAGCCAATACAAATCACCGAGCTTATCCATATCGCCGTCGAAGCGCGTGACCTCAACCGGCTTTGAGGGTGCAATCAGGAAGATTTCGCCGTTTTCGGCTTGCTTTTCAAGCAAATCAACCGTTTTGTTAAATTCCCCGTTAACATTTTCAAAGCTCCTGATAAAATTAGGATACTTGCGGTACAGGATTTTGGTCAGCTTTGACGCGCCCGGTTTTCTGCGATAGCTCAACTCACGTGTTCTGACAACAACGGATTTTTTACCGTTATTAAGTCCCTGCCATGAAAGCGGAATTTTTTCGGCACAGCCGCCGTCAAGATAAGGCACACCGTTAATCATCACAGGCTTTGAAACAAACGGCACCGTTGCGCTTGCCTGCACCGAACGAAACAAATCGCACTTACCTTTTTCAAAATACTCAACCTTGCCTGTAAGCAGATTTGTCGCAGACACCGCAAGCTTTCTGTCCGGCGTATAAAGACGTTGCTCATCCAGCGGAAGCTTATTGAGAATATCATGAAACAGATATGAAAAGCCTGTAATTCCCTTGTCACGTTTCAGCGCACCGATACCGCAGTAATTTTTATCGTGACGGTAAGTCAGGTCAATCCGCGCGCCCCATCCTATTTGCCCGGAAACATATCCGATTGCGGAAAGCGCACCTGCGGAAACGCCTGTAACGACAGTGAGATTTATGCCGTGCTTCATCATACAATCAATTACGCCGAGCGTATATAAGCCCTTCCAGCCGCCGCCTTCAAGAATAAGGTTACCCTCTGTCAGCTTGTCGCTTGCACTGCCCGATGGCAGCTTTTCAATTTCTTTATAAATCTTCATATTTTGATAATTGTCTTTCCTTTCGATCTTCCGGACGCTACCTTTTTCATTGCCTTGTTAATGTCATCAAGAGAGAAGATTTCATCCACGGATGTTTGAACCTTTTTGTCGCTGAAAATTTCGGAAATCTTTTTGAGTCCTTCGCCGTCCTCGTGCACAAAGATAAAGTGGTAACGCTGACCGATATGCGGTACACCGGCAGTTCATTTCCCAAAATCCAAAACTTCCGCAACGTTACTAAAGCAGATTTTCTCCTTCTCCCATAACCGCGATGTCTACCGCTGTCGCGTCCTCCAAGTGGAAGGTCATCAGCTTGTTGCCTGTCTGCTCATTGTAAATTGCTTCAAGCCCTGACTCTTTAATCATTTGCTCGGCATAGCTGTAATCGGTTTCAAAAACCGCCTTTCCTGTATAGCGCAGCCAATGGCCGTCAGCCTTGCAAGCCGCAATCTCAACAAGAGGATTCGCAATCATCTGCTTGTAGACGTTCTTGAAATCGCCTACGCCGAAAATGATTTTGCCGTCAATCTCCATATGCGCTCCGAGAGGACGGAGCTTGGGTTGATTACCATCCGTTGTCGCTAAAAAGAATACGCCTGCTTCTATCAAAAAATCATTTACTCTGCTCATTTGAATTTCTCCTTATATTAGTAAAATTACACTCTGTAAACGTAGTCAGCTTTTCTCGGAGCAGGTTCTGCTTCGGGCTTGGCGGCGTAGCCGAGAATAAGATGACCGATACCCTCGTAGTCGCCCTCAATGCCGAGGTCTTTTAAGATTGCTTTTCCTTCCTCGCTCTCGAACTCCTCTTTGGCGCGGTGAATCCAGCAGTTTGCAATGCCGAGGTCGGCTGCTGCGTTCATCATATTGCCCATTACCAAGCTGCCGTCGTAAATATAGGTAGGCATTTCCTTGTTGGCAAGCACAATCAACAGTTCGGGCGCACCGTAAAACGGGTCGATATTCACGCCCATAATCGCGGCGTTCATTTTAGAGAGCTTATCTCTCAGCGCCTTATCCGTTACAGCGATAATAATAGGCGACTGCTTTCCCATACCTGTTGCGGCGTAGGTGCCTGCCTCGATAATCGCGTTTAGCTTTTCTTCCTCAATCAGCTCCGGTTTGTAAGCACGGCAGCTGCGGCGTGTTTTTAATACGGTTAATGTTTCTGACATAA
>CAMNHG010000218.1 GCA_946539105.1 uncultured Clostridia bacterium
CTGCGGTAAACGGCAGGATTTGCCGTGCGCAGACGGAAGGTAACGTCCTTGTGCACGGTGCTTTTGCTGATTCCGTACTTTTTAGCGGCGTCCCTGACGGTCGCTCCGCTCTCTATTATGTATTCGCCGAGCATTACCGCGCGGTCGTCAAGTGAAAGGTTCACACAATTCCTCCAAAAAATATGTTAATAAAATATATGCCGGCTCAGCCGTAATATGAATGAGTTTATTGAAATTGCGGAAAAACTGTGATATAATGCTTTACATAAATTAAAGAAAGCGGTATGAACTATGAAAATCAAAGAGCTTTTTGATAATTCAGACAGAACCATCCTTTCCTTCGAGGTCTTTCCGCCGAAGAAAACCTCGCCGATTGAGTCGGTCTACGGCAAGCTCGAGGAGATTTGCGAATTAAAGCCGGACTTTATCAGCGTTACCTACGGCGCAGGCGGTACGGGCGGCCACAGCAGAACCTGCGAAATCGCCTCCAAGATTAAAAATGAGCTCGGCGTTGAGTCGATGGCGCACCTTACCTGCGTCAACAGCACAAGGGCGTTGATTGATGAGACCCTGCAGGATTTTAAGGAGCATAATATTGAAAATATCCTCGCTCTGCGCGGAGATTACGTAGACGGCGTAGAGCCGCAAAACGACTTTGCCCACGCAAGCGATTTGTGCGCGTACATCAAGTCGAAGGGTAACTTTGACGTTGCAGGCGCGTGCTATCCCGAGGTTCACCTCGACGCCAAGGACGAGGTAGAGGACGTGCTCAACCTAAAAAAGAAGGTCGATTCGGGTGCCGACCACCTGATAAGCCAGCTGTTTTTTGACAACGGCGCGTACTACCGCTTTTTAGAGCGCGCGAAAATCGCAGGAATAAACGTGCCTATTGAGGCAGGCATTATGCCCGTCACCAACAAGAGCCAGATTGAGCGCATGGTGTCGATGTGCGGCGCGAGTCTGCCCGCAAAGTTCGCGAAGATTATGCAGAAGTACGAGAGCAAGCCCGAAGCCCTGCGCGACGCGGGAATCGCCTACGCGGTTGAGCAGATTGTCGATTTAATCGCGAACGGCGTTGACGGAATCCACCTTTACACGATGAACAATCCATACATCGCGCGGAAAATTACCGAGGCGGTGTCAAGCCTGCTATGATTGAGCTGACCCACCTTAACAGGAACGAAGCCAAGCGGTACCTCGGCGGAGCGAAAATTGAGCTTGACGAGCGGATGACCGAGCTTTTTGACAGCTGTGAAGCTCAGGTTTTGTCAAGTGCCAAGCCGAAGTTTTTATATAAAGTAATCGATCTGCCGAACGACAGACTGACGGCAGGAGAGGACATAAAAAGCCATTTAAAAGGCTGTACCAAGGCGGCTTTGATTTGCGCCACCTTAGGCGCGGAGGTTGACCGTATGATAAGGGTCAGCCAGATTTCGGATATGCCGCGCGCGGTGGTGCTCGACAGCTTTTCGAGCGTTGCCATAGAGCAGGTCTGCCAAAGGGTAGACGCGCTTTTGGCGGAAAAATACCCCGAATACTACTTTACATTCCGCTACAGCCCCGGCTACGGCGACTACCCGATTGAGCTTCAAAAGGAGTTTTTGAGCCTGCTCGACGCGCCGAGGAAAATCGGGCTTAGCGCGAACGAAAATTATCTTTTAATCCCCTCAAAGTCGGTAACGGCAATCGCGGGGATGTCACATAACCCCATAGAGCGCGAAAAGCGCGGCTGTGCCGTGTGCGATATGCGCGACAGATGTAAATACAGAAGGAACGGCGAACACTGTGGATTTTAACACATTACTGAACACAAAAGAATTTATCATCCTCGACGGAGCGATGGGCACGCTTATCCAGAAGAGCGGAGCAAAGTACGACCATTCTCCCGAAACCTTGAACATAACAAGCTCTGAGCTTATCACCTCGTTTCACAGGGAGTATATCGCGGCAGGCGCGGACGTTGTCTACACCAACACCTTCGGCGCGAACGCCTATAAGCTGGAGGGCAGCGGATACTGCGTTGACGAGATTATAAAAGCAGGAGTTAAGAATGCCAAGGCTGCGGCTTTGGGCACAAACGCCCTTGTCGCGCTCGACATAGGACCGATCGGTATGCTCTTGGAGCCTGCAGGCTCGCTTAGCTTTGAGCAGGCGTATGAATATTTTAAGGAGCAGATTATCGCCGGAGCGGACGCGGATTTGATTGTCTTTGAGACGATGACCGACCTTTATGAATTAAAGGCGGCGGTGCTCGCGGCAAAGGAAAATTCCGACAAACCCGTTATCGCCACAATGACCTTTGAGCGCGGCGGCAGAACCTTTACGGGCGTATCGCCTGCCTCGGCGGCACTGACGCTGACGGGACTGGGCGTTTCGGCACTCGGCGTCAACTGCTCTCTCGGTCCCGACGAGCTCGAAGGCGTGGTGTCGGAGATGAGCGAGTACACCGATTTGCCGCTCATAGTCAAGGCGAACGCCGGACTTCCCGACCCGAACAGCAACGAATACGATATTTTGCCCGACAGGTTCGCGGAATGCGTCTGCGGACTTCTTAAATACGGCGTAAAAGTAGTGGGCGGCTGCTGCGGCACAACCCCCGAATATATAAAGGAAATTAAAAATTCACTCGACGGCAAAACATTTACCAAGGGCGCTGTTAAGCGCGACACCTCGGTTTGCAGCCCCAGCACCGCGGTCGAGATT
>CAMNHG010000219.1 GCA_946539105.1 uncultured Clostridia bacterium
TTTCCGAACAGTGAGCCTGCAAAAAACGCTCCTGAGTCCGCCATCCACGGCACCGCAAAGCAAATCACAAAGAAAAAGCTGAGGCTGAGCGACCTCATACAGAGGAACGCTATGCTTGCCGTGCCAAGCGTAATGAGTGCCGTTCCGGTAAAGGCGTATGATAAATCGGAATAATTGATTTTGTCATGTCTGACAATGCTTGCGAAAAACACTATCATCAGCAGGGCGAACACCGCGATGTAGATAAAAAACATCAGCTTATACGCCGCCAGCATACAAACTCCCGCGGCAAAAACAATGCAGGGAATTGAAATGATATAGGTTTTAAGCAGCTTGTTGCCGTAAAGGTACTCGCCTATCATAACCGCCGTCACAATCGACAATAGTATCGGAAACAACGGGTGCCAAAGCTCTGATAATATGATAATCAGAATTATAAGCGGTATTCCGATAAAGGCTGTTAACAGCCTTGGTTTTAATGAATTCATCTGAATTTGTCCTTTAATAGTTTTCGCTTTTAAGTAATATTATACTCCGCCGTAACGTCTGTTTCGCTGAGAATAAATTTTCAAAGCCTCGTCAAGGTCGGATTTTTGGAAATCAGGCCAGAGCTTGTTCATAATTACAAACTCTGTGTACGCTGACTGCCAAAGCATAAAGTTTGAAATTCTGTACTCTCCGCTGGGTCTTATTATAAGGTCGGGATCAGGCTGACCCGCGGTGTAGAGATTATCCGAGATTAGCTGTTCGGTGATGTCGCCTTCGCTGATTGTGCCGTTTTTGACGGCTGTGCTGATGTTCCTGACAGCGCGGACGATCTCGTCGCGGCTTCCGTAGTTCATCGCGATGTTGAGCACCATACCCTGTCTGTCCTTGGAGCACTCCTCGTTTTCGTCCATAAGATCCCTAAGCTCCGGGGAAAATCCGCTTTTGTCGCCGATAAAGCGCACCACGATATCGTCGTCCTTAAAGTCGCGGATAGCTTCCTCAAGATAGGACTTAAACAGCTTCATCAGCGCGCCTACCTCGTCCTCGGGTCGTTTCCAGTTCTCGGTTGAGAAAGCGTAGACCGTGAGGTACTTGATTCCTACCTCAGAGCAGTAGCGCGTGATTTTCCTAAAGGTGCGCGCGCCCTCGGTGTGGCCTGCCTTGCGCGGAAGTCCGCGCTTTTTTGCCCAGCGGCCGTTGCCGTCCATAATTATTCCGACGTGCTTTGGCAAGACAAGCTCATCGAGATTTACCTCGGATTTTTTATTTTTGCCGAAAATAGCCATATTACAGCTCCATTACTTCCTTCTGCTTGTCAGCGGAAATGCTGTCTACCTTTTTGATGAATTTGTCGGTGAGCTCCTGAGTCTTTTTCTCGCCGTGCTTAAGGTCGTCTTCGGTAAGCTCGCCTGACTTTTTCATAGATTTGAGCTTGTCGATTGTGTCGCGTCTTACGTTGCGGATTTGAACCTTTGTATCCTCGGCAATGCGCTGAACGTCCTTAACGATTCCCTTACGTCTGTCCTCGGTGAGGGGCGGAAAAATAAGGCGGATAATCTTGCCGTCGTTCATGGGGTTAATGCCGATGTCGGACTTCTGGATAGCCTTTTCAATCTGTCTTAAAATAGAAGCGTCCCACGGCTGAATTGTGAGGGTTCTCGCCTCGGTAACGGAAACCGCCGCAAGCTGGTTAACGGGTGTGGGAGTTCCGTAATAATCAACCTTAACCTTGTCGAGCACGGCGGGATTTGCTCTGCCTGCTCTGATTTCAGCGTACTCTGTGCGAAGATGGTCGAGTCTTCTTTCCATTCTTTCTTCAGCCTTTTTGAGTGTTTCTTTCATACTTATGCCTCCTAAATTGAAATATTATCAAAAATTAAATTTCATTTTTAACGACTGTGCCGATGTTCTCGCCGCACACAGCCCTGTAAATGTTCTCGGGATCTTCAATGCTGAACACCAAAATCGGAAGGTCGTTGTCCTTGCAAAGGGCGGACGCGGTGCTGTCCATAACCGCCAAGCCCTTGCTGAGCACGTCCTGATGGGTGATTGTCTCGAACTTCTTTGCGTCGGGGTTTGTTTTGGGGTCGCTGTCATAAACGCCGTCAACCATTGTAGCCTTCATAATTACGTCGGCTTCAATTTCTACCGCTCTTAAAGCAGCGGCGGTGTCGGTGCTGAAGAACGGATTGCCCGTGCCGCAGCCGAAAATTACAACCTTGCCCCTGTTGAGGTGGGCGATTGCCTTGTTGCGGATATAAGGCTCGGCAACCTGGCGCATTGAAATTGCGGTCTGTACCCTGACTTCAACGCCGAGGGCTTCGAGAGCGTCGGCAACGCCGAGAGCGTTGATTGTGGTCGCGAGCATTCCCATATGGTCGGCGCGGGTTCTGTCCATATCGCCCGAGCTTCTTCCTCTCCAGAAGTTTCCGCCGCCTACAACAACGGCTACCTGAACGCCTGCATCGACGCATTTTTTGATTGGCTCGCAGATTTTTTGAACGACGTCAAAGTCGATTCCGTGTTTATTTTCTCCGGCGAGCGATTCGCCCGAGAGCTTAAGTAAAATTCTCTTGTATTTGGGTTGCATACATAACACTCCATTATTCATATAGTTATTAATAATTATACAATATATTGGAAGTAAAGTAAAGGCAAAACACTAAATATTTTGAATTTGTAAAAAGAAAAAAGGCGCGGAA
>CAMNHG010000220.1 GCA_946539105.1 uncultured Clostridia bacterium
TCAACTTCCTCTTCAATCTTCTTACAGATTTCTCTTGCGAGGGGAAGCATTCTCTCGTCGTTAACAACCTCGGGCTTAACCATAACCCTGATTTCTCGGCCTGCCTGAATAGCGAATGAGCGGTCAACTCCGCCGAACGAGGAAGCAACTTCCTCGAGCTTTTGCAGGCGTTTGATGTAGTTTTCAACATTTTCACGTCTTGCTCCGGGACGTGCGGCCGAAAGCGCGTCGGCAGCCTGAACCAGACAAGCGACGATTGTCTTAGCCTCAACGTCGCCGTGGTGCGCGTGAATCGCGTGGATAACGGCGTCGCTCTCCTTGTACTTTCTCGCCAATTCTACGCCGATTTGGATATGAGTACCCTCAACCTCGTGGTCAATCGCCTTGCCGATGTCGTGCAAAAGACCTGCGCGCTTGGCAATAGTCGGGTCAAGTCCGAGCTCGCTCGCC
Organism: uncultured Clostridia bacterium; assembly: GCA_946539105.1. GTDB lineage: Bacteria > Bacillota > Clostridia > Oscillospirales > Acutalibacteraceae > Ruminococcoides. The sequence goes on from CAMNHG010000220.1 coordinate 451, forward strand.
ATCATACCGGCGAGGTAAGCAACCTCGATTGAGTGGTTAAGAACATTCTGACCGTAGCTGGTACGGTAGCGAAGACGACCGAGCATCTTAACAAGCTCGGGGTGAATGTTGTGGATACCGACCTCAAGAACGGCGCGTTCGCCTTCCTTCTTGATAGTCGCGTCAACCTCACGTCTCGCTTTTTCAATGGTTTCTTCAATTCTGGCAGGGTGAATACGTCCGTCGGAAATGAGCTTTTCAAGGGCGATTCTCGCAACCTCGCGCCTAACCGGCTCGAAGCACGACAGCGTAATCGCCTCGGGTGTGTCGTCAATAATCAGGTCTACGCCTGTCAGGGTTTCAATCGCCCTGATGTTTCTTCCCTCACGGCCGATGATACGACCCTTCATTTCGTCATTGGGAAGCGGTACTACCGAGATTGTAGCCTCGGCAACCTGCTCGGCGGCAAGTCTCTGGATAGACAGAGAAATAATGTTGCGCGCCTTCTCGTCAGCTTCTTCCTTAAGCTGCTCCTGATACTCCATAATCTTCACGGACTTTTCGTGAACAAGCTCGTCCTCGAGCTGGGAAAGTAAGTAGCTTTTTGCCTGCTCAGCAGTGTAGCCGGAGATTTTCTCAAGCATTTCAAACTGGCTCTTTTTGAGGGTTTCAACCTCAGCGAGCTTTTGGTCAGCTTCTTTGAGTTTCTTGTTAACTCTCTCGTCCTTTTTCTCGACATTATCGAGCTTGCGGTCGAGGGTTTCTTCCTTTTGCTGGATTCTGCGTTCCTGACGCTGAACCTCTTTGCGTCGGTCGGAAATTTCCTTTTCGCTTTCGTTTCTGAAACGGTGAACCTCGTCCTTGCCCTCAAGAATAACCTCTTTCTTCTTAGCTTCGGCGGTCTTGATAGCGTCCGAGACAATCTTTTTGGCTTCTTCCTCGGCACTTCCGATTTCCTTTTCGGCAGTGTTCTTGCGGATTTGAATGCCCAAAAATACACCGATTACAGCGCCGACCAACAACGCAGCAACGATGCAGATTATTAACTGCATACTTACTGACACCTCCTTAGTTTAGTCTTTTTCAAAATCTCATAATTCCATTACAAAAACTTTAAAAGGTGCCGTTAGACAAGATATTCAGTTTTAATCATTTAAATATTTTTTATATAGCCGACAGCAAAAAAATGCCATAAACGGCTTAAAAATAACCGCAAAGGTCATCAAGATTAATAAAAAATATCTATATATAACGGCTCTGTTAAAGAGTCTGGTAAAAAGAATAACAAAAGGCAACTCCATATGCCCTCTGCAAATCCATTATGCCATAATAACGGATTATAGAATAATTTTATAACAAATTCAATAATATGTCAAGTCGTCAACCGTGCGAAATGCAGAAAAATAATTACAATATCGAAATATGTCTGTAAAAAATGCAATATAGTCCAAATTAGATTTACAAATTTACAAATTAATTAAAATGTACGTTGGTTTTTAGAAAAAATTTCAAAAATTAAGCCTGAAATTGCCTGTAAACTATTGAAGAAATAAAAAAAATGTAATATAATAGAGTTACCATAATATTAGGAGGAATTTATTATGTCAGTAAAAGTTGCTATTAACGGCTTCGGCCGTATCGGACGTCTTGCTTTCAGACAGATGTTCGGCGCAGAGGGTTACGAAGTTGTAGCTATCAACGATCTTACAGATCCCAAGATGCTCGCTAACCTTCTCAAGTACGACACAGCCCAGAAGGGCTATTGCGGTACAATCGGTGAGAATCTTCACACTGTTGAGGCAGGCGAAAATTCAATCATCGTTGACGGCAAGGAAATCACAATTTATGCTAAGCCCAACGCTGCTGAGCTTCCCTGGGGCGAGCTTGGCGTAGACGTTGTTTTGGAGTGCACAGGCTTCTATTGCTCTAAGGCTAAGAGCCAGGCTCACATTGACGCAGGCGCAAAGAAGGTTGTTATCTCCGCTCCCGCAGGCAAGGATCTTCCCACAGTTGTATTCAGCGTAAACGAGAACATCCTCAAAGCTGATGACACCATCATCTCTGCTGCTTCATGCACAACTAACTGCCTTGCTCCCATGGCTGATACTCTTAACAAGTATGCTCCCATCCAGAGCGGTATCATGAGCACAATCCACGCTTACACAGGCGACCAGATGATTCTTGACGGTCCTCACAGAAAGGGCGACCTCAGAAGAGCAAGAGCCGGCGCTGCTA
>CAMNHG010000221.1 GCA_946539105.1 uncultured Clostridia bacterium
GCCGCGACTGTCGCGACAACGCAGACAAGCCCGGCGGTATATTTTATGTTTATGATTTGAATGGTAAAGGGAAGGATAAACACCAACACTCCCGTGACCTTATTGATAACGGAATGAACTGATGTCAATGTGTGATATCGGACGAATCCGCTCACGATATTGACAAGCTTGATCAACGCGATCACACCAACCCATATGATCATCCATACAGGCAGCTCAAGGATCGGCAGGAGCTTTATCAATACGACCGCGGCAAAAACGATATCGGCAAAGGTGTCGAGCTTCGCGCCGAATTTTGTTACGGTATTCGTTTTCCGCGCGATCCATCCGTCAAAGATATCGGAAAATCCGGCGGCTGCGTAAAGCACATAAAACGGCAGTGATAGCGGCGTACAAAACAGCAGCGCGAGGCTGCACAGTATTCTGAAAAGTGTTATTCCGTTCGCCAAATTGATCACGGTCATGTTTCTGTATCGCTTGATTGTTCAAATATATTCTTTCTCAACGCGATCTTAATGAAATTTAGATATTTTCCTCCGCCTGCTTCTATCGCCTTGCGGTCGTTTACGGCGTATTCGTTCTCCTGCCTGAGCCAGTCAGCCCACACCTCGTCATTTGACTCCATCTCGGATACTTCCAACACTTCGACGCCCTTGCACCTTCTGACAATATTCTCCCAATAGGAAATGTCGTGCAGATAGTCGAGCTGTTCGGGTGTCCATGAGAGCAGCAGCTCCGGAGGCAAGTTATTGTGACGGTCCTTTTTCATTCCGGGAACGGTGATGTAAATATAACCGCCCGGCTTTATGAACGGCAGTAGTTTGCTGTCGAGATATTCGGGATCGCGTCCGAAATAATTATACGAATCCGTCGACACAACAGCATCGAAGAATTCTTTCTCAAACGGCAGATTTTCCGCGTCCGCCTTGACAGGGATAATCTGCTCCTCGATCAGTCCCATCGAGGCAAAAAACAGTCGGTTTTCCTCGGGGTCACTCCACAGGTCGGCGGCATAGACCGTAAAGCCGTATTCCCTCACCAGAAACACACTCGTCAAGCCTTGTCCGCTGCCGAGGTCACAGACGGTCGCGCCTTTGGGAATAAGATGATTATTTAGAAGCTCTTCTTCGAGTTTAACGGGATTCGGTCCCATGATTTTTGCCATCAGATCAGCGGTCATATATTTTTCGCTCAACGGGTAATTCATGCTTTCCTCCTAAAAATCAGCCATCCCTTGATGATTAAAATGAAAAAGTAGAACACGCCTGCATAGGGCTGTCTGGTGATAATAAACAGCAGGCATGAAATAACGGATAATGCGATACCTGTTATCAATCGGTGCTTGCTCCACAGCGGCTTGTCAAACCAGCTGATGATCAGTCCGCAGATTCCGTTCAACACGGTAAGAACGATAATAACGGCATATATGATCTTGATCCAAGACTGTGTATCAGTGAGTGCAAACAACGATGCCGATTGCTTGTCCGCGCCGTTGCCGAAAACGGGAATGAACAGCAGTAAAGCCGTGAACACATCAAACATACTACATAACAGCGAGGTGTAATTTCCGATCAACTCCTGCTTTTCATTTTCTGCCGCAGTGATGATTTCATCCGGAGACAGCAGCTCGTCAACGGTTACGGAGAAGAATTTGGCAAGCTCCTTGAGCGAGTCGATATTCGGATAACCTCTGCCGGACTCCCATTTTGATACAGCGGTTCTGGAAACATAGATTGCCTGCGCCAGCTCCTCCTGCGTCAGTCCTTTCTTCTTTCTTAATTGTTGTAACTTCTCATTGAACTCCATTTTTGTTCCTCATATCTGTTGCGGTTACCGCGCTTTGATAGAGCTTGAATAAGCCAAAGCTCAGCAGTACAGAGCCGATGATATCGGTTGCCCAGTGAACGCCCGATATCAGTCTGCCGATCACCATAAACGCCGAAAATAACAAAACAAAGCCTATGACAACATTTTTGATGATTTTGTTGTGACTTCTGCGATTTATCTGAAATAGCAACGTCGGCATAACGGACAGCACCAAAAGCGTTGTTGACGACGGATAGGACGCTTCCAAAATTCCGTTGATCAAAACCGGGCGGTAATTGATCGGCACCATCTCAAAGAACAGATAGCCGAAAATCGCCAAAATGTAATAGCCGCCTAACAGCAGAATGTCCGCGTCGACCTTGAACAGACTTCTTCTTTTGATGAGCTGACAGAGCCCCAGACAGCCAAAGCACAGGCAAACGGCGAGCGGCACTAATCCCAGCCAATCGGTGACGTTATACAGCGTCCAATACACGCCTGTCAGCTGATGGAACCATGCGTTGAAGGTCGCAAAGCCGACCTTTGAACCGTTCGCTCCCACTGCCTGCACATCGACGAACATGATCAATACTGTCCACAGCGCAAACGCGATCAACAAAAATATCCCTATTGTCAAATTCCTTTTCAATTCAATCAGTCCTTTCAAATCGGTTGATTTGAAAGTAACACAAATCAAGGAAAAAGGAAAGAATCGCTCCGTCACATGGGCGACACGATACGTGTCGTATGAATAAACCTCATTTTTTCAAATAGAAAGTGAAATGCTTATCCTTGCGGAAGCCGAGTTTTTCGTAAAACGGCAT
>CAMNHG010000222.1 GCA_946539105.1 uncultured Clostridia bacterium
AACCGAGAGCGTCTGTAAACTTAACTGTGATTGTCTCGCCGGGCTCTGCTGATGTATCGGGCTCGGGAGCCGCGGTTGTGCCGGGCTCATCTGTAGGCTTAGGTGTATCCTGAGCTGCTACATAGATTACGCCCTTAAACCAATCCTCGCCGCCCTGTCCGTCGGGACGGAAGTAAATGTCATAAGTGCCGTCTGCCTTAATCTCACCGCTTTGACCGTAGTTGTCGTTATATCCGTTGGGATACCACAATTTGGGTTCTGCTCCGCCTTCGGAATACACAACCTTAAACTGGTCTGTGGTTTTGAGGTTAAGTCCTGTGAACATAAACTCGCCCTCGGCTGCCTCGTTAGCGGTGAGCTTGTAGTCGTCGTTAACCGACCAGCCGTTCATTGTTCCCAAGATGTAGTACGCACCCTCGGAAACTTCTGTGGGCTCTACTGTTGTCTGTGCCTCTGTGGGCTTAACTGTTGTTTGTGCCTCTGTGGGCTCTGCAACAGTTGTGGGCTCACCCGTTGTCGGCTCGGTAGGAATCATATCCTCCACGGGGAATTTGTCGATTCTTTCAACAACAAACTTCTGAATAAATGTTGCGTCGATAATATCAACTTCTCCGTCACCGTTGACGTCGCCCAGAATTTTCTGTTCGTCGTCAATAGTAACTCTTTCAGCCGCGAGCTTCTGAATCAAAGTAGCGTCCATAATATCAATAACGCCGTCGCGGTTGATATCGCCGAACTCATACGATGATCCGGGAGCTTTGGATGAGTGCTCGTATGCCGCTATCGGTAAAATCGCGAAACTTGAGAACGCGATTAGAACCGCTAACAGCACACTGACAATTTTTGTCGTTCGTTTCATAATTGTTCCTCCTTTATAAATTTGAACATACAAATGAACAGTATAATTATAACAAAATCAGCTAAAAAAATCAATAAATTTTATTATAAAGTTCAAGAACATTGTAATTAAAATGTAATCTTGTTTAAACTGATTAAACTTTAGTGTGCTAAATTGTGCAAAATGCCGTGAACAAAACTATAAAAAAAACAGCTTCTTTCCGACTTGTCAGTGAAAGACAAGGGAAAGAGCTGTTTTATCTAAACAATTTATAAATTTTGAGCAAATTTTTAACCGCGTCTGTAATGCCGAGACCTATAAACATTCCGCCGTTTTCGCACACACGGAATATCTGTTTGTCCATGGGGGGCGTTGACCTGAGGGCGGTTCGGGAAATATCGAGCGCGCCTCCGTTTGAAAAACGCTTTGCCTGCGCAGGGGAGATATTCAGCCTTGGGTATGTCACAAACAAATCCTCAACCGAAGTCAGCGCGTCGGCTATGCTGCCGTTTTCCTTCATCGCCTTGAGCTCGTCGAGCGTAAGGCAGTTGTCAAGTGTGAAGCCGCACGCCTCTGTACGGCGCAAATCCGTCATCACCGCGCCGACCTTCAGTTTCCTGCCTATATCGTCAATAATCGTGCGGACGTAAGTACCCTTTGAGCAGAAAATTTCGAGCCTTCCGCACTGAGCCGCGCGGTCAAAATCGAGCAATTCGAGTGAATATACCGTCACCTTTCGCTTTTCGCGCTCAACCTCAATCCCCTTTCGGGCGAGGTCGTAGAGCCTTTGACCGTTTTTCTGCACGGCCGAGAACATCGGCGGAACCTGCCAAATTTCACCCCGGAAGCTGTCCAGAGTAGATAAAATCACTTCTTCGGATATATCGGATTCCGTCCGGGAGAGCACCTTGCCCCAGATATCGAGGGTATCGGTGGTTATTCCTAGCTTAAAATCGGCGATATATTTTTTGTCGTGATTCGGAATCAAGTCCTGCGCCTTGGTGGCGTTACCGAGCAAAACCGGCAAAACTCCCGTCGCATTAGGGTCAAGTGTTCCCGTATGACCTGCCTTGCGCTGACCGGTCACTCCGCGGACAACTGCGATTACGTCAAAGGATGTGTACTCCTTCGGTTTATCTATAAGCAATACTCCGTTCACAGCACACCTGCCGCTGCCTGTTTGAGCTGAGCCTTGGCCTCATCGAGCGAGCCCTTTACGGTACAGCCTGCCGCCTCGGCGTGACCTCCGCCGCCGAACAGTGCGCAGAACTCCGCGGCGTTAACGCTTCTGTCGGTTCTGACGGAAACCTTGAAAACCCCGTCTTCTTTTTCGCGCATGGTAATGCCGATAAGCACGCCTTCAATCTGCCTTGGGATTGAGGCGAGCCCTTCGAGCTCGTCGTCGCCCACGCCGAGGCGATTTTGCATTTCGCGGGTTACTGCGATAATAGCTCCGCGGTCACTCGCGAAGTAGTCGATTGTGCCGTAAACCTCCTGCTCAAGCCTGAGCTTTAGCTTGGTTTTGGTATCGAACATCACCTTGTTAATATACGCCGCGTCGATTCCGGTGTCAAGCAAATCCGCCGCAATCCGCAGGGTGGTCGAGGTGGTATTGCCGTACTTAAAGCATCCCGTGTCGGTGGAAACTCCGGTGTACAGGCAGTTTGCAATCTGCTTTGTAAGTTCCACGTTCATAACGCCGAACAGGCGGTATAAGATTTCGCAGTTCGCCGCGGCTTCGGGATCGACAAGCTTAATGTCCGCCTCAACGCGGTTGATTCTGT
>CAMNHG010000223.1 GCA_946539105.1 uncultured Clostridia bacterium
GCGCGAGATCGTGCATATGGGTATTAAAAATCGCTCTCGCGCCGAGGTAGCGCATTGCCTTTACCACGTCCTTGGCGATAAACAAGCCCTCGGTTACGCTGGTGGTCGCGAGACTCTCGTTGAGCAGCATTGTGCTGCGCGAGGTCGCGACGTCGAAAATTTCGGACAAACGCTTACTTTCCTCGCCGAGTCTGCCGAGGTCAACGGTGTCATTTTCGTCGGCGGGAAAATGAGTATAGATATTATCGCACGGGCTGATTGCGGCGTAAGAAGCCGGAACGTAAATTCCGAGCTGGCAAAGCAACATCGCCAACCCCCACGCCTGAGTAAAGATTGTCTTTCCACCCCTGTTGGGACCTGTCAGAATAAAAATCCGCTGATTGTCATTAAACTCAATCTCGTTAGTGATAATGTTAATATCCTCGCCGTTAACCTTATTGATGACGAGCTTAAGATTATATAATTCTTTAAAAGAACAATTCCTATCGTCGGGGTTCAGGATAACCGGCTTGCAAACGGGCATACACGTCTCCTTAATTTTATCTACAAGCTCAGCCCACCTGACGTAAAATAGTATTTCGGGCAGCAGCTTTGTAAGCGTGTAGCCGCTTGTGTTTACATAACGGCGCAGGGTAGATTTTATGTCATTCACGGTGTGCTTCAAAATCTCGGTAACGGGCTTTTTGATAGCCTCTGACAGCGGATCATCACCTGTAGCGGAATTTGACTCCATATCCATTCCCAAGTACGCCGCAGGCGTCCGCTTGATATCGGCAAGTGTTTTGGTGCTTTTTCTATCATTTGCAGGATGGAACTGCTTGACCCGGCTTACGTCGTTGCCGTGGGTTAGTTCTTCCTTTTGATTTGCAAACGACATAAATCGCTTCATCAGTCCGGAATCGGTAAACTTTGTATCGTTTAGCGACAGCACACCTGCCACCCTCGGGCGCAGAAACGCGTCAAGATTAACGCCGATTGTGATTGATTTTAACGATCTCGCCTTTTCGAGCGTCTCGTCAATATCCTTTTTCAGCTCGTCAAAACCGCTGTCGCGCTCAATATCCGTCACCATCTGCTTTAATGTCAGCAGTCCTTCGGATTGTATATCCAAACCCGAGAGCGTGTCCTTGATCATCCTGATGCAGCTTACATAGTCGTCAATCTCGCGGAGCCTGTTAATAAGCGACCACAGGTACGACGCCTCCTGATCCTTTTGGAACCGCTCTAAATCGCGCAAATCGGCCAGCTTTAACGTAAGCTCAATCATTGCATCCCTGAGCTTCGGAAATTTGAGAAAGTCATCAAAAACATCGCAGCGGTAGCGGATCACCTCCGGGTCGTCGGTAATCTTGATCATGGCACTCTTAATCAACTCCTGCTCGGGCTTTTTGTCCGTCAGTGCCTCGGTGATGAAGTCGATTGAAAGGTCGTTTACCGCTTCATCGGTAAGCAAACTGTAGTTTCGCTCCGCTCCTTGGGGGAACATCAGGCTGTAGTCCATAGCATTTCCTCGCTTAATCTTAAATACAAATTTATTATACATAGTTTTAAATTTAATTGCAAGAATATTTCGTGTTTTTTCATAAAAATTTTATTATAATTATAGTAATTATTAACGGTGATTTACAAACAAAAATATGATAAAATATAAATGTATAATTATTTTCAGGAAAGGAACGTGACTATGAAACACAAAAAACTTTTATCAGTAATATCCGCGACTGCGGCGGCCTTGATGATAGCGGCATCAATGAGTGCCTGCTCATCCTCCGGCTCGGGCAATACCACGCTCACCGCTAACAAGGACTACGCGGCAAAGGTTATCTCTGACTTTAACTCCAACTCAAAAGCGGCAGAATTTGAGTTTTCGGATCAGGCGTACGCTAAAGGAGGCACCGTAGCTATGCTGTTTAAGCCGGACATCTCCGCCGAGGATTTGCAGAAGGTTGCGAGAAACCTGTTCCTCACAAGCATCACCGTTACAAATGAAAAGGGCGATATTGTAGCTTGTTATCCCGAGGGCGCGGAATCCGGAAAAATTAAGGATTCAAAAGACAAGGCTGTATTTAACAAGGTTGTTAAGGGCGTTTCCGAAAAGTTTATGACCGATCCGGTTTATAACGCTGATGACGGTACATACGCCGTACTTGCCGGCGTAAAACGCGCTGACGCCGACGGAGCTGTTGTAATCGGTTACAACACCAAGGATTACTCCTCCGTTACAGGCACCGACCTCGCTAAGCTCTGCGGAGCAAACGCTGTTGTAATCAAGGAAGGTGCGGTGCTAAGCTCAACACTTGAGGGCGTTAAGGCGGAAAGCAAGCTCGAGGATCTGGGAATTTCAGCCGATGACCTTAATAAGGACAGCTTTACCGTGAAGGCAGGCGATAAATCATACAGCGCAGTTGCCGCTACCAAGGGTGATTTAACCGTAATCTGCGCAGGTTAAAATTTATTTTATTTAAAAGATAAAAAGCGAGCAGGCCGTATATTCGGTCTGCTCAACTTTTTGGGAAAGAAATTTTGAGAACATTCTATTGAATGAGGGAAAAGCTGTTTATTAACCGGAGTAACGGTTGTTTGTGATGTACTCCTTGCCGGTCTGAACGCCTGT
>CAMNHG010000224.1 GCA_946539105.1 uncultured Clostridia bacterium
ACTTGTTTGGCGACCACTCGCCCTTTTCCTTTCCGTAGTCGAGGTAGAGCATTGACGACAGCGCGCCGACGCGCAAGCCGTCGATGTGGTAGGTCTTAAACCAAAACACCGCGCAGGAAACCAAAAAGCTGAGCACCTCGGGCTTGTTAAAGTCGAACAGGCAGGTGTCCCACGACGGACGTTCGCCGAGCTTTGGATCCTCGCTCTCAAAGAGCGGAGTTCCGTCAAAGCGTTCCAGCGCGAAGCTGTCCTTGGGGAAGTTTGAGGGCACCCAGTCCATAATTACGCCGATGTTTTCCTGATGGAGCCTGTCAATCAGGAACATCAAATCCTCTGGAGCACCGTAGCGCGAGGTGGCGGCGTAGTAGCCGGTCGTCTGGAAGCCCCAGCTCAGGTCGTAGGGGTGCTCCATAAGCGGCATAAACTGAACGTGGGTGTAATGCATATCCCTGATATAAGCAACGAGCTCGTCCGCAAGCTGGCGGTAGGTGTAAAAGCTGCCGTCCTCGTTGCGCTTCCATGAGCCGGCGTGAACCTCGTAAATGTTCATCGGGGCTTTAAGCGAATCGGTAGTCCGCCTGTGCTCAAGCCACGCGCCGTCCTGCCAATCGTAGCCCGAAAGGTCGTGAACGACCGAGGCGTTGTCGGGCAGCTTTTCGGCGTAAAATGCAAAGGGATCGGACTTCATAATCTTTTCAAACCACGGAGTCTCGATACAGAACTTGTAGGATTCACCCGAAAGGTCTCCCTCGATAAAGAGCTCCCAAACACCGTCGCCGGTTTTGCTCATATAGTCGGAGCCCTTGTTCCAGTTGTTAAAGCTGCCGACAACCGCAACGCTCTGCGCGTTGGGTGCCCACACCCTGAAAACGACGCCGTTTTTCCCGTCGCGGTTTTGAACGTGCGCGCCGAAATATTCATAAGCCGTTGCCGCGTCGCCGTCAAAAAAGCGCGCGATAAGGCTGCGATTATCATTGAAGCTGTAATTCATAAATCCAACTCCTATAGCAAAAATTGAATTTTACAAACAAATACATATATCTAATATATATCATACCAAAAAATTATGGTAATTTCAAGCAAATTCAAAAATTTTCAAACTAATTTTTAGTGTATTTTTTATAAAAAATAACCAAAAAAACAGGGATATTATTACATTTAGGAATAATAACCCCGTGATTTCGAGTTGCTATGATGAAAAAACCGTTTTTTTGACAGGAAAAAACAGATTTAAATTGATAATAATTGTAGGGGCGAGCATCGCTCGCCCGCGGGCGGACACACGGGTGATTCCCCTATCAGGGGAAATGTCACGAAGTGACAAAAGGGTTGCCGTTGTGCTAAGAACGCCCCTACGGTGTATATTAAATGTTTATATTGATTTAAAATGTTGGCGATATCGGAAACGTCTGCCCCCTCCGTCACGGCATAAATGCCGTGCCACCTCCCCCGAAACAAAGTGTCGGGGGAGGCTTTAAATCGAGTGCATTTGTCCCGCCCTTAATTCTCCATTTTCAACTTTCAACTTTCAATTTTCAATTATAAAAAGGCGGTCACTGACCGCCTTTTTGTTATTACCTGTATCTTCTTCCGCCGCTGTGACGTGACGATGAGCTTCTCTTTTCGGTCTGCTTCGGCGCGGACTTTTTGTAGCCCGAACCGCCTGAACCGTAGCCGTCGTTATAGTCGTCGTTGGCGCGGTGAGAACTTGCGGACTTACCCGGTGTAGACCTGGTGATGTTGCCCGCCTTAATCTTGTTGCGCTTGTGGATTTTTGAAGCGATAAGATAGATAAATCCGGTGACGCTGAGCGCGATGCAGGTGATGCCCGCAATGATAATCCAGTGACCGTTATCGGTCTTGCTGGTGTTATTCTGAATGAACGTAAAGTCATCCGCTCCGCCGCTGTCGGATTTTCCGCTGTTTTTAAGCTGCTTTGCAATATCGCCCCAGTCGCCCTTGGAAAGCTCGTTTACGTCGATTTTCTTATCGGTATCATAAAGAGCCGCCGGGGGAGCTGTGCTCACGGGGGGCTGATAGCTCTGACCGCCGCCTACATAAACATCGCTTTGGTTAGAGTAGCTGTTGCCGTCGGCGTCGTAGTAAACGTTACTGCTGCTGCCGCCGTCGTCATAGCTGCTCTCGTAGGAGGTCTGGCTGTCATATCCGCCGCCGTTGCCGCCGTCGTCATATGACGAAGCGGAATCCTGCTCCGGAATATACGGAACATCGGATGACTGCGCCTCGCTTGACTGACCGGGATCTTGATCGGGAATATACGGTACGTCGCTCTGGTCGCCGCCCTGCGAAGACTGGCTTTCGCCGCCCTGACCGGGATCGGCAGGCTGCGCGCCCGACTCATTGTCAGCGTAAACGCTGAACATACAAACGCTTAGGCACATAAGCACCGAGCAAACCACCGCGATAATCTTTGAATACTTTTTCATACAAAATCACCTCTTAGCAAATAGCTTTGTTTTGAGTTTTATTTTTTGTATTGTTCTTCCCTGAAAATTTACTATTATTCCGCCTTGCTCTCTGCCGAGCTTTCCGAATTACTGCTCTCTGCCGCCGAGCTGTCTGTGTCGCTGCTCT
>CAMNHG010000225.1 GCA_946539105.1 uncultured Clostridia bacterium
ACATTAAGCTCCGCCTCGTTAGAGAGGTTTTTGTTCATCAGCTCGCCCTGCTTGATTGTAAAACTCCTGCTGTTGAACGATAAATACACAGAAACTATTATCAACGCAAACGCGGCAATCAATAAAAAACTTCGGTTCTGAAGTAACGAAACAATGTTTTCATCCGCAAAGTTAAACGCTGAACGTGTTATTGAAAAAAAGTTGTAAACAATTCGTCCGTTGTCATCAAACATCGGTTCCGCTACCGACATAAAGCAGATGTACATCATTAAGAAGCACAGCAGTCCGGTAACAGCGGTAAAACGCGGACGCAGATAAAAGCTGTTTATAATCGGCAAGAGGATAAACAGAAACGCTCCCAGCTCGTTAAATCCGCAAAGGAAGAAAATCGCTACCATTATCAGAAAATTATCTACATATTTTATCCACGGATAGCTTTTTTTCCTGAAAACTACGTTTATGACAATACCCGGCAACAGAATAAACCCTGCTCTGAGCCCAAAATAAAACCGTGTATCATCCCAATCGTTTAGCAAAATATAAATCAGCGCGGCTGCCTCAAGCGCAATCATCAGCATTAAATAGATAAAGTTAATGCGCTGTTCGGCTGAGCGGAGTAAATCTCTTGTGTATTTTGATCCTTTTGTTTGTTTCTTAGTTTTAAATATATTGCTCACCACCATAATATTCAAGCAAGGCGTGCACCGTAAATTGCGCGGTGTTGCCTTAATAACTTACAGCAACATTCGTGACGTTAAAGCCCAAAACGCGGTTGTAATCTATAGATGAGCTAAGCATTCGTACAAGCTCCAAGCCTGTAATGCGCTTACCGCTGTTGTCAATATAATCAGTCGGGTCAAATTCTGCTCCGTCGTCGCGCAGGCGTACGTTAACCTTGCCGGGCATTACACGCACGCACACGTCAACTGCGCTGTTGCCGTTGGTTTTGGAGTAGGTCGCGATATTGTGGCAAAGCTCCTCAACCGTCACGCCGATAGCATTAACGGTATTTTCGGGAACATTCTGCTCCTTGCAGAATTTCATTGCCTCCTCAGAAGCGCGAATCGCTTCGGGAATCTCGTTCCTAATCGAGAAGTCGTACATTACGCCGTCCTCTTCCTCAATACCGAGAATATTCTTTTTATGCTGTACCTTTTTACTGATAACCATAGCAATCAAAGTGATAATAACAGTAACTGCCTTTGAAACCGGGAAGGACACCCACAGCCAGTAAATATCATAATGAGCGAACCAATACATAAGCGGAACAATGGTGAGAACTCCGTCGAGCATTACAAGCAAGTTGGCAAGTCCGCGCTGTTTTGTCGCCTGAAAGAACGTTCGCATTACGTAAATTACCGCGAGTATCGGGATGTTTATTGAGAATATTCGGAAGGTGACCGCAAAAATATCAGCAGTAGCCGCGTCGTTAAGTCCGTACAGCGCGGCGAGCTGAACAGGAAACAGCTCAGATACTATCAGCACAAACACTGACAGCGCGACGGTGACAATCATACCATACCGCAAAGTTATCCGCTGACCGTTCGCGTCCTTTTCGCCGTACAATGCGCCGAGAATCGGAAGCAAAGTCATTGAAGCGCCTTCTACCAATATAAACGCGAGGCTGTTCAGCGAGAATGAAACCGATGCGATTTTACCGCCCATTACTCCTGTGAACGACAGGATAATCGCGTTTGTAAAGAACAGGCGCAGGAAGTTGCATACATATATAAGTGCCGAGGGAAGTCCGACGCTGAAAATCTTTCCGAGCATTTTCAGCTTTTTAAGTGCTTCCTTGGTAAAGTGTACCGTGCGCTTTGCAGACTTGAAGTAAATCAGAGTTAAAAAAGTACCTACTACATAGCCTGTAACTGTAGCCCAGCCTGCTCCGGCAACTCCCCAGCCGAAAATCGCCATATAAATGTAGTCGCAAATCAAATTGATAACGTTAGCGACAATCGGCAACGCTGTTGCCAGCTTTCGCAAGCCGTCGGTTCTGGCGTAAGCCGCTGTCTGGTTTACAACTGCCACAAGCGGAGTAAGTACCCAAAGCGGCAGAAGATAATCAACCACCATTCCGACAAGCTCTTCCTTGCCCTGAGCCAAAATTTGGGCAGTCGGCACCATTGTGGCGATGCCGACTATTGAAATTAAAACCGTAGAGAGTATTCCCGCCCAAAAAGACAGTGTAAATACCACGTCGGCGGACTTTTGATCGCGTTTGCTCTTGTAAATTACCGAGAGCGTATTGCCGCCGAAGGTTGCCATCGCAATAGGAATAGCGCGCAGAAACACAATGGAAGTCGTCAGATTGATAGCGTACAGCTGTACCGTTCCGAGTATCTGACCAACCATTATGCCGTCTAAGATACTCGAAAGGTAAGTTGAAGCTGTCATCGCAAGCGTTGCCACCAACAGACTGCGGTATTTTTTATTCAGAAGTGTACCGTTTCGTTTCATTGCTTATACCCTTCTTAACGTTTGAAGTTATCCTTGCGGAAGAACAGGAATCCGCGCAGAACGTTGATAAAGTCGTTAACGTATTTTTCGTTGCTCGCGTTCCAGAAGAAGCCCATACGCG
>CAMNHG010000226.1 GCA_946539105.1 uncultured Clostridia bacterium
AACCATCTTGTTAACGCCCATGGTGTTGCCCTTAATCATCATTTCTGCGGCGTGCGAGGGTGAAGGGTCGCGCTTTAAATCCCTCTGAGCCGCGATTTTTGTCATCGTCTTTGCCATCGGGCTGATGTGACGCGCCTCGGCACCGCGGCTTTTCAGCATAGTATTCGCCACATGATAAATTTTTCCGTACCGCACAAGCTGGTCGCAGAGTACGCTGTCAACCGCAAGGCTGTTTTTAACGCCCTTGCGGACATTTTTTATGCCCTGACAGCCCATTTCCGCGTTTTGAAGAATGTAATTGAGCATTTCTACATCGTTAATCATAAAATCACCTCTGAATATAGCTTTGGCAAAATTTCCGCCGTTATTCAGTTGAAATCAAATGATTAAGTGTGATATAATCTTTTATGAGTTGAAAGTTGAAAATTGAAAGTTGAAAGTTATAAAAGCTTTTACAAAAAAGAGCCGCAGCACTTACGGTATTTAAACCGGAGCGAAGCGACCCTTAACTGTTAATTGTTAATCGTTAATTGTTAATTGTTAATTAAACAATAATCTCGCCGTCAACCGTGCCTGCAAGACCTGCGGCGTTGCTCTCGTCGGTGTCAACGTGCATAGCCGGAGCGTACTTGGGGCTTACTCTTACAACAACGTCGCCGAAAACAGTCTCTCTGCCAGTGCCTACACCGACCTTTGTCGAAACAATCTGCTTGTCCTTAAGACCGAATTCCTCGGCAGTTTTGGGATCAAGGTGAATGTGTCTTTTAGCGGCGATAACGCCCTGTGTAATCTCAACCTCGCCCTTAGGGCCGACGAGCTTACAGCCGGGAGTGCCGTCGAGCACACCTGACTCCCTAACAGGAGCGGTAATGCCGAGCTTTCTCGCGTCGGTTAGAGAAATTTCAACCTGATCGTCAGGTCTTTCGGGGCCGAGGATAGACATTGTCATTTCGCCTCTCGGGCCGACAACGGTAACCTTCTCAAAGCAGGCGAACTGACCGGGCTGAGAAAGATCCTTTTTGTTAGTGAGCTGATAACCCTCGCCGAAGAGAGTGTCGAGTGTTGCTCTGCAAACGTGAACGTGATGCGCAGAGGTTTCTACCATAACTTTCATAAAAATACCACCATTCATTATATTTGCCGTAACGGCTTATCATATCTATTTTACTACTATTTAAGACAGATTTCAACTGTTATTTTGTTAAGGAGCGTTAATTATGTATAAAACCTGGGAAGAACTTAAATCAGCTTGCCTGAGCTGTGAAAAATGCGAGCTCTGCAGGACGAGAACAAACGTTGTTGTCGGCGTGGGCAACCCCGAGGCGGAGGTAATGTTTATCGGCGAAGGCCCGGGCGAAAACGAGGATTTGCAGGGTGAGCCGTTTGTCGGCAGGGGAGGAAAGCTGCTTGACAAAATGCTGACCGCCGTTGACCTCGACCGCAAAAAGAACATCTACATCGCGAATATAGTAAAATGCCGTCCGCCCAAAAACCGCGACCCAAAGCCCGAGGAGCAGGAGCAGTGCATTGAGTGGCTGCGCGATCAGGTGCGCCTTATCAGACCGAAGATTATCGTCTGCCTCGGCAGAATCGCCGCAGGCAGGATAATCAAGTCGGACATAAAAATAACCAAGGAGCACGGCGTGTGGTTTGAAAAGAACGGAATTTTGATGATGGCTATGCTCCACCCGGCGGCAATTCTGCGCGATCCGCGCCGCAAGCCCGACGCGTTCGACGATTTTCTAAAGCTCCGCGACAAAATCAACGAGGTCTGCGAGCACACGTATGATTAGAGTTTAGAGTTAAGAGTTTAGAGTTTAATTAGCGGAAACTTTTGTCGATAATCGTAGGGGCGGACCTATGTGTCCGCCCAAAAAAGCCTCCCCCGTCGCGTAAGCGACGGGGGAGGTGTCGCCTTTAGGCGACGGAGGGGGCTACGTTGCCGATATTGCCAACGTTTCCGTTACAGTTGTAGGGGTCGGTCTTGACCGACCCGCGATTGAATATCGTGCGTTTGGTTTACTGCTGCGGTACGGTCAAGACCGTACCCTACAACTATCAACAAACTTTTCCTTTACATTTGTAGGGGCGAGCATTGCTCGCCCGCGGAAACGTGAACCGTGTTTACTGTAAAATGCGATTTATTCGCGATAAACTAACGTTAAATTCGACACACAAAATCACATCTGAAATTATATGTTATGTTCCTGTCCCGCGGGCGACCGTAAAGGTCGCCCCTACAACAAAACCTATAAGTTAAATTGTAGGGGCAAGGCTTGCCCTTGCCCGCAGGAACGTGTACCGCGTTTACCGTACAATCCGTTTTATTCGCGATAAACAAACGTTTAATTCAACACACAAAAAAACATTTGATATAAAATATCTTGTTCCTGTCCCGCGGGCGGGCAATGTGATTCCCCTGTTAGGGGAAATGTCGCGGAGCGACAAAAGGGTTGCCGACGTGCTAAGGTCGCCCCTACATTCAGTTCAAACTCTCAACTTAACTCTTGTATTCTCCGCTCATTTGTGCTATAATACTTTAGAATGGGTAAAATATCTTTGAAAGGATAGTTT
>CAMNHG010000227.1 GCA_946539105.1 uncultured Clostridia bacterium
CCCCTAATAAGTTATAATACACCTGTGTGACTGCACAAGATATGCGATGAAGCGGGAGGTTGCGGCTTTTTAAGCCGGTTTTTCCGTGGAGTATGTCCGATTTTAAACCGGGCGAAAATACCGATTTTTCGGTATTAAATTGAAACACTGAGTATAACTGCGGCATTTAAGGGTTGCTATGCCTGTGCTATGCTCAAATGCTTTCAGGACGTTCCCGGTTAACTGAATGGTTAAACGGGTTTTTTAATGCGGGGTGACGAAACACCCGGCAGAGTTTCAAAAACTTTCAGAGCGAACTGAGAGCGAAACGCCCGCCTACAGAGCGCGTTTAACGCGGAAAATTTTTAAGGAGGCGACGATAATGGCAGTCAAGGAAAAAATCAGGATAAGATTAAAGGGCTATGATCACCAGCTGGTTGATCAGAGCGCGGAGAGAATCGTGGCAACAGCTAAGCGCACAGGCGCGAGGGTTTCGGGTCCCGTACCTCTCCCCACAGAGAAGCAGATCGTTACAATTCTCCGTGCTGTTCATAAGTACAAGGACAGCCGTGAGCAGTTCGAGATCAGAACTCACAAGCGTCTTATCGACATTTTAAGACCGTCAAACAAGACAGTCGAGGCTCTTATGAGCTTAGAGCTCCCTGCCGGCGTTGATATTGAAATAAAGTTATAATTGTCATTGAAAACTTTAGAGTAGAATACCAACCTACAAGCAGACAGGGTCATGTTGGCACAGCCAACCAATAACCTAAAAGGAGGATACATTCAATGCAAAAAGCAATCATCGGCAAGAAAATCGGCATGACACAGATTTTCGATGAAAAGGGAAGAGTAGTTCCCGTAACTGTTGTTGAGGCAGGTCCCTGCGTGGTAACCGCCAAGAAAACAGTTGAAAACGACGGCTACGCGTCCGTTCAGCTCGGATACGGCGACTTAAAGCCCAACAAGGTTAACAAGCCTATGAAGGGATTTTTTGATAAGTCCGGCGTAGCTCCCAAGAAAACTCTCAAAGAGTTCCGCTTTGCCGACACAGACGCTTACAGCGTAGGCGATCTCGTAAAGGCAGACGTATTCACCCCCGGAGACAAGATTGACGTTACCGGCAAGAGCAAAGGAAAGGGTACAGCGGGCGTTATTAAGAGATGGAACTTCCACCGTCTTAAGGAAACCCACGGTACAGGCCCCTGTGTACGCCACGGCGGTTCAATCGGTGCCTGCTCCTCGCCCTCAAGAGTTTGGAAGGGCAAGAGAATGGCAGGTCACCTCGGCGCAGAGCAGGTAACAGTTCAGAACCTCACAGTTGTTAAGGTTGACGCAGAAAACAACCTCATCGCTGTTAAGGGTGCTGTTCCCGGTCCAAACAAAGGAATCGTAGTTCTTAAAGATTCCGTAAAGGCTTAAAGGAAGGGGGATTATAAATGCCAAGTTTATCAGTAGTAGATATGGAAGGCAAGAACGTAGGTACAGTAGAGCTTGCCGAGTCCGTATTCGGTATTGAGCCCAACGCGCACGTAATGCACATGATGGTAGTTAACTACCTCGCCGCACAGCGTCAGGGCACACAGTCCGCTCTTACAAGAGCAGAGGTTTCCGGCGGCGGTAAAAAGCCCTGGAGACAGAAGGGCACAGGCCGCGCCCGTCAGGGTTCTACAAGAGCTCCCCAGTGGACTCACGGCGGCGTAGTGTTCGCTCCCAAGCCCCGCAGCTACAAATTCACTGTTAATAAGAAGGTAAAGAGACTCGCTATGAAGTCAGCCTTCTCTGTAAAGGCTCAGGAAAACAACATCATCGTTGTTGACAAAATCGCTCTTGACGAGTTCAAGACTAAGAAGATTGCCGCAATGCTCAAGGCTGTAGAGGCTGAAAAGAAGCCCCTCATCGTTCTTGACAGCGCGGACAAGAAGGTTATTAAATCAGCTGCCAACATCCCCGGCGCAAAGACAACTCAGGTTAACACCCTGAATGTTTACGACATTCTCAACGCCGAGAAGCTCGTTATCGTCAAGGACGCGGTAAGCAAGATTGAGGAGGTATATGCATGATAGCTCACGACATTATCATCCGCCCCATCATCACCGAAAAGAGCATGGCAGGCGCGGTAAACAAAGTGTATACCTTTGAGGTAGCAAAAACAGCTAACAAGATTGAAATCGCTAAGGCTTGCGAGGAAGTTTTCAAGGTTAAGGTAGCAAAGGTTAACACCCTTAACGTTCGCGGTCAGTTCCGCCGTCAGGGCAGAAACAACGGCGGCTACACCAGAAGCTGGAAAAAAGCAATCATCACCCTTGCAGCTAACAGCAAGCCTATCGAATTTTTTGAAGGCATGATGTAAGTTGTGTGCGCGGAGCCTCCGAGCCCGAGAATAACGAAATGCGAGGACTAAGCTGCGCAGTTGCCGCAGGCAACGCAGCAGATTAGACGAGTGTGAGTTATTCGAGGAGAAGCGAGGAGAGCGGAGCGTGATATTACGACGTTTGAGTGACAGAGTAAAATTCACGCCCATTCTTAAAAATTAACGCACACAAAACAAAAAGTAGTTATGGGAAAAGCCATTTCCCGCAAA
>CAMNHG010000228.1 GCA_946539105.1 uncultured Clostridia bacterium
ATTCACGGCAGCTTTACCGACAAGGTCGAGGGCAAGTTTGATATCGTGCTCGCGAACATCGTAGCCGACGCGATTATCTTCCTCTCAAAAGGCGTTAAGGACTTTATGAAGGAAGGCTCAGTCTACATTATGAGCGGAATAATCGACACCCGAGCGGACGAGGTAAAGGCGGAAGTCGGCAAATACTTTGACATAATCGAAGAACACCTTGACGGCGGCTGGGTATGCCTGGCAGCCAAAGCAAAAGCAAAATACTAATCCTTAACTAAATTCTTTAATATCTGTTGCGTAAAATTCCGCATAACTGCGTTGTCGTCCTCGGAAGGCGACAGCCTTCCTGCGTCCTCCGCCTTGTTCTGCAAAATTTTCCGCTAACATCTATTTAAAGTTTTAATTAAGGATTAGTATTAAACAATCCCCGAAGGATAAATTAAACTTTGTCCTTCGGGGATTTTGGTTTTTAAAACAAATTATTCGTCTCTGACGTTAGCAATCGTCTGAGTAATCAAATTTTTGAAATAAGTCTTATTGCTTGGGTCTGTATTAGACGCAATCAGCTTGTTTCCG
The DNA here is from genome assembly GCA_946539105.1 of uncultured Clostridia bacterium. Lineage (GTDB taxonomy): Bacteria > Bacillota > Clostridia > Oscillospirales > Acutalibacteraceae > Ruminococcoides. The sequence continues at coordinate 568 of CAMNHG010000228.1, forward strand.
AGGTTGCCCATAGGTGACCAGAATGTGGGAGCTATGTTAGCCCGGACAACACATACCATTGAATTTTCTTTCATAGCGACAAGCGCGGGATTGTTTGTTACAACCGGATCTGTCTGAACATTTTTGTTTGTCGTACCCCATCCTAACTGCTGCGCTCTCTGCTTTTGGCAGCTCTCGCCTGAGAGGTAAAGCGCGAGAATCTGAGCGGAAGCCGGAAATTTTGACTCAGAGTTAACTCCGATACACTTGTATCCAACCATCGGAACTATCTGCTTAGCCACGCCGTTCACATTAATTGTCGGGAGCTTGGCGGCACCGAAGTTGTATCCAAGCGCGTTCTTATCCGCCAATACATTCCATGCGCCGTCAACACCGGCACCGACAGTGCCTTTGGAGAAGCCGGAAGAAATCCGGGCGGTGTCAGTAGATGTAAATATGCCGCTGTAATCGTGCATCAGCTTTGAGAACGCCTGCAGTGCAGCAACCGCCTCGTCCTCGTTGTACTGTGTAAACTTTTGCGTATAGCCGTCTCTTTCAAAGCCGTCAATCTTGATACCGGCAGTAAACGCGAATGCACAGGCATAAAAGCCGTTATTGCAGTCAAAAACAAACTTTTTGCCCTTGCTCTCACAAGCTGCAAGAACGCCCTCAAGCGTCTTAGCCTGTTCAGCCGAAACTACTCTCTTATCATAAGCGAGTAAATATCCATTGTCGTTAGTCTCGGGATAAGCGTACAGCTTGTTGTTAATTGCAGCGGCTTTTACTGCGGAATATTCGTTATTCTCAGAAACCGTATCCGCAAAGCTGACCGGAGCAAGATGCCCTCCCTTTTGGAGTTTATCGAGCATATCCGAGGGCAGAAACATTACATCGATTGATTTCGCGGAATCGTTCAGCAGCATTGTACCGGCTTCTGACTCGCCCTGAGGCATTACGTCGATTTTCTTAAACGTCTTGCCGGGATAAGCGCGTTTGAACTCTTCAACCTGCTGCCTTGTAAGGCTCACGGCTTTGTCGGGAACCCACACCTTAAGGGTGATGTCGTTTTCGCCTTTGAAAGCAGAGTAATCAACAAAATCAGATCCGGTTTCGTTTTTGTAATAATAGGAGCCTACGTTTGAATACCGGCTGTAGATGCCGCTGCTGATTCCCCTTACCTGGAAGTAATAGGTATTTCCGGAAACGCCGGGTATTTCGTAATAGTTTTTGCCTTTTACAATAGTTGTGCTCCAGTTTTTGTCGAAGGTTTTTTTGTAATAAACAGCATAGCTGTCACAGCTGCTCGCGCCGCTCCAAGTTACTCTTATGCCGCCGGTATTTTCATTCAAACCGGTGTGAGTGATAACCGGCTTTGCAACCTCCTTGCTGATTTCAATCATCTTTACAAGCGACCACCGGCCTGCAAGATTGCCGTTCATCGGGCAAACCTGAATTGTATATGTTGTGCCCTTTGTCGGGTTAGAAATATTAAAGTATGTGTTATTTACATAGCGGTAGTTCCACGACTTGTCAATGGTGCGCTTAAACGCCAGCTTGTAGTGCGAAACACCGAGGATTTTGTTCCAGTTGATGTTGAGGACTGTGTCCTTATCATTCAGGCCGGTAATGGTAGGTCTGTACAGAGTGGTAATCGACTTACTGTTGCTCCACGCGCCGTAAGTGATTTTTTTGCCGCTCTTGCGGAAAGCCCTTACCTGATAGTAATATACTGTGCCCGTTATAACGCTTTTATCGTTGTAGGATGTACCTGTCGAGGTTATGTAAGTATAGGCCTTGTCGGTAATTCTTCTTTTTGCGATTTGGTAACCGTTCGCTCCGGAAGCCGCCGTCCAGCCGAGCGTTACCGTGGCGTTTGTATTATACGCTGTGCTCACAAGCGTTACCTTAGACGGCGTCACGGCGTTTACGGTAATCGCCGAAGTACCGACCAACAAAGTGCTCAGAGCAATAATCAGCGCGAGTGTTACTGATAGAAATTTTTGGGG
>CAMNHG010000229.1 GCA_946539105.1 uncultured Clostridia bacterium
TTATGAACCTCGGTCACGGCAGAGCAGGCCACTTGCCCGACTACAGCTTTATAAAGTACCGCTACCTGACCGCGTGGGGAAATTACGAGGAAACCGTAAAGGACAATCCGCACGATTACCGCTATGCGTTTTGTCAAATGCTCTACGCGCTTAAATACCTGCGCGGAGTGTATGATGAATTCGAGCTTAACCGCTACGAATTTGAGGCAATAGCGGATATCGAGGACGAGATCAGCGCGATTATAAACAAGCGTCAGCTCAGCTCGGCAGAGGACTGGAGAGCTCTCGGAGAAAAGCTTTCGGGAGAAAAGGTCGAGGAATTTGACCGCGAAAAATATATCGCGGAATATTCAAACGCCGGCGAAAAACAGAAGGACGGCACCTTCCTCGGCAAATTTATTATCGGCGCTCTCGCCCAAAAGAGTATGGTCACCAATAAAATTTACAGCTCGGGCAACAAGCTTGCCGGATACTCCATTGATTACAAAAAGAAGGGCTTCCGCGGTATAAGAGCGTACAAAAAGCTTTTAAAGGAGGGTGAACATGAGTAAATTTATGCGGATAAGGGATGTAATTCTCGGCGTGTTTATGATTTTACTCGCCCTGTTGATGATACTTCTTCCCGAGAACAGCCTCGGTATTGTAGTACTGATTTTGACCGTTTCGATGTTCGCCTACGGCTTCAGGCTTTTGTGGTTTTACTTTACTATGTCACGGCATATGGTCGGAGGAAAAGCCACGCTGTACCGGGCGATTATCGTGCTGGACTTAGCGCTGTTCTTGGTTTCAGCGGCTGCTTTATCGCGAATTATCGTTCTCATTTACCTTATATTTATCTTTATTTTTACGGGAATAATTGATATTCTCCGCTCGTTCGAGGCGAAAAGCAACGGCGCTGCAAACTGGCGCTTCAAGATGACAACCGGCGTTATTACGGTTTTGCTTGCAATCGGTTTGATTGTCGCAGGTCTGTTCTTCCAAAGAGAGGATATCTTGGTTTACGGCTACTGCATAAGCCTGATTTACTCGGCGGTTACGAGGATTGCAAATGCGTTCAGAAAAACCGCGATAGTTTACATACAGTAAAAATCACTCAGCTATTCCATTTGGCTTAGCTGAGTTTTTTATTGAGTTTTTTATTATAAAATATTTATATTTTTCCGAATAAACATAATATTATTTGCGTTTATGATATAATCAAAATTAACCAAAAATCATCAATTTTCGACAGTGGAGATAATATGACTAAACGGTTTATTTGCATTATACTCATTCTTTTATGTCCGGCTTCATTTTTTATCGGCACTGCATGGGCGGACAGCACCGCTTTGTTCAGCGAGCTCGGCAACTGTAAATATATTTACACTTACAGCGGCAGGAATAACGCCTATTTTTACGGATACACAAACACTACGCTATACTCTGCAAGGGCTGTTCCGACAGCAAATCTTCGTTATGTCAACACAGACGGTTGTATAAGGGCGGTCTGCCACGACGAGAGTAACGCTTACGCGCTTTTTGACGGCAACAACTGTTATAAAATTGTGCGTATGAATATGGACAGCGGCGCGTGCGATTACGTTACAATTACCGGCTCGGAAAGTATCTCCAACCGTTTGTTTGCGGTATCGGGAAGCGAGATTTTTATTCTGCAAAAGAGCAATTCATATCCGTACGTGAAAAGCTATAATTTCAGCGGCAAGGCGCTTTATTCATATTCTTTTTCCAAAGGGGTTGACCGCCTGTTCTGCAACGGCTCAAACGCCTATGCGCGTTCCGTTTCGGGCGAAATTTTCAGGCTTTCGGGCGGCAGCAAAACAAAATGCGCCGACCTTGAAGCGTACACGGATTTTTCCGACGCAGGCTGCGGTTATATTCTCACAAGCGACGGCAGACTTGTTTCGCTCGGCAGCGGCGATGTCGAATATCCGCGCTGCGATTACGCTGTGAGGACAAGCCAAAATTCCTTTAAGCTGTGCGGAAACACCCTGAGCTTTACGGGCGGAGATGTAAGCGTAAGCTCGGCAAAGCTGATGTGCGCCGCAGGACAGACCGCGGCTGTGCTCGGAACCGACAACCGCTGCACAACGTTCAATGCAAGTCAAATTAAAAGCAATCCGCAAGCCTCCCAAAGTGGTTCAAAAAGCTCGAACCTCAAAATTTCCGACGGAGTTGCAGTGGGAATTGACGCGGAAATTACCGTTACTCAGGCAAAGGAGAAGTTTCCCGAAATCGCAGAGCTTTACGATTTTGACGGAAACAAAATCACCTCGGGCAAGCTGAAAACAGGATATTACGCGCTTATCGGCGGCACAAAATATCCGGTTGCGATACGGGGCGACGTCAACGGTACGGGTACGCTCAACCGCTCCGATTTGGTTGATTTGATGGACGCGATTATCGAAAAAATTACGCTTTCTCCCTGCCAGAGCAAGGCGGCGGATTTTAACCTTGACGGAAAGATTAACACGCAAGACCTTGTGCTCCTCGGGCTGAGGATAAAGGGCGAGATTTAATCAAACAACAAAACCGCGGCGGTAA
>CAMNHG010000230.1 GCA_946539105.1 uncultured Clostridia bacterium
TCAAAGCTAAGCTTCGCGGTCTTGTCGTAAAACGCGATTACAAGCGACTTTGACCTGCGGTCAATGCTTTTGATAATGCCGATGTCGCCGTTAAAAATTCCGTCGCCAATCTCGCCGTTGTCCTTCTCCCAGCGGATGTCGTAGTTGTTTTTAATCTGCATAACCTTGTCGCCGACTCTGAACACGCGCGAGCCGATTGTTACCTCAGCCTTGCCGTCGGCTTTCGGGTTGAGCTTGGATTGAAGCTTGTGGTTGAGCTCCGCCGTGCCCAATTCGCCCTTCTTCGAGGGGCAGAGCACCTGTATGTTTTCAAACGCCGAGTAGCCGTACGCCTTGGGCAGGCGGTTAACGCAAAGGTCGGTAATAACGACCGTAACCTCGGATTTAATATTCCTTTTTAGAAAAAAGAAATCCTTGTCCGTCGCGTTAAGCAGGGGCATTTCGCCCTTTACAATGCGGTGCGCGTTGGTGACTATTAGGCTCTGCTGTGCCTGACGGAAAATCTCGTTAAGCCTGATGACCGGCACAGCCTTGCTGTCAATCAAATCGCCGAGCACATTTCCCGCGCCTACCGACGGAAGCTGGTCGCTGTCGCCTACGAGAATCAGCCTGCATCCGAGCGGAAGCGCCCTTGTCAGGCTGTCGAAAATCGCGGAGTCCACCATCGACACCTCATCAACAATCAGCGCGTCACATTTAAGCTGATTGCGCTCGTTTTTGCCGAAAACCGGGTTGTCGCGCTTGTCCCAGCTTACTTCGAGCAGTCTGTGCAAGGTCTTTGCCTCAAAGCCCGTCACCTCGCTCATCCGCTGAGCCGCCCTGCCTGTAGGAGCGGCCAAAAGTACCTTGTGGCCGCGGCTGTGCAAAATCCTGATAATCGCGTTGAGCGTGGTGGTTTTACCTGTTCCCGGACCGCCCGTCAGCACGGTTATTCCGCAGGTCAGCGCGGTGGTTATTGCCTGCTTTTGCAAGTCGGCGTATTCAATTTCAAGCTCGCTTTCGCAAACGGAAATCGCGTCGTCAAGCTGCGTTATTTTATCGGCAGGAAAGCCCAAAAGCAGCTTGATCCTCGAAGCGCTGTTGAGCTCGGTGTCATACATTTTCGGCGTGAATATAAACTCCTTGCCGTCGATGCTTTCTTTAATCAAGCTGCGGTCAAACACCATTTTGTCAAGGATTTCTTCGAGCGGCTCCGCTTCGATTTTCAAAAATCCCGAGGTTGTCTGAACCAGCTTTTCCCTCGGCAGGCAGGTGTGGCCGTTGCCCTGATTGTGTTTCAGCACATAGACAAGACCTGCGCGTATTCTCAGCTCGCTGTCGGGCTCAAACGACTCCTTTTTCGCGATAAAATCCGCGCTCTCAAAGCTAACGCCGAACTCGGGATCGCAGAGTATGTACGGATTTTGCTTAATCTGCTCAACGCTCCGTCCGCCGTATACGTTGAAGATTTTTACCGCCGAGGTGTTCGAAATTCCGTACTCGCCCAAAAACAGCATAAGCGCTCTTATTCCGGCATTTGCCTTTAGCTGTTCGGAAAATTCAACCGCTTTTTTCGGAGTAATTCCCCTCAGCCTTGCCACCCTTTCCGGCTCGTTTTCCATTACATCGAGCGCGGCGTCTCCGAACTCCTCAACCAGCCTTTTCGCGGTTGAAGGTCCGATACCCTTGATTGCTCCCGAGGAGAGATAACGCAGAATATCCGCCGCCTGAGAAGGCCGCTCGACCTCGCAGGTTTTTACGGAAAACTGCCTGCCGTAGCTGCGGTGATTGGTAAAATAACCGAGCAAATTCACGTTGTCGCCGGCGTTAACCTGCGGCATTGAGCCGACCGCGGTTATGTAATCGTCGCCGCCGATAATTTCGAGCACGGTGTAGCCGTTTTCCTCGTTTCTGTATACAATATTTTCTACCGTTCCCTGCAAACGGAGCAATTCCTGATTCTCCATAATATTTCCTTAATAGAATTAAAAGTTTATTTATCAAATATATTATAAACCCATCTGCCGATTTTAACAAGTCTTATTGCTGCTTTGTTCGATAATTTTCATCGTTTCGTCGCGCGTGATCAGTCCGCCAAAGCCGTATTCCTCGCACACGCCGCGGCAGATTTTCTTTGAAGCGGAATTTAGCGGCATATTAAGGCAGACGGAAACATCCCTGCACTTTCCGCCCCAGCGCAGGCGCGACAGCGCTCCTCTGAGCACAAACTCAGGCTCGTCGGTTTTGCTTACGGGGGTTACGATGATCACCGTGCTTTTTTCTTTTGAAGAAAAAAGTCGCAGGCAAATCTCCCGGACCAGCGCAACAATTCCGATTACCGCGAAAACTACCATAATTACCGAAGAAAATACATACATAAAAAGCACCTCGGTACATTTTATTTTTTCAAAATAAATTTGTGATAAATTTAATGTTTGCGCAAATACTAATAACGTAACCACCTAAACGGTGCTTACCAAAACGGAAAAATCCAAATTCAGAGGTGAAAATTATGGATAACACTTACGCTAACCAGTGCATTGCGTGCAC
>CAMNHG010000231.1 GCA_946539105.1 uncultured Clostridia bacterium
TCAATCTGCTCAACGGTCATTCCGTCGCACAGCTTTGAGATAGCCTTAAGGTTGCCGTTGCAGCCGCCCAAAAAGCTGATGTCGCTTACAACGTTTCCGTCAAGGTTAAAGTCGATTTCCCTTGCGCAAACGCCTCTGGTTTTGAAACTGTATCTCATGATATTTGCCTCGCTTTAAATTTAGATTTTATAGAAGTGCCGCGATTTTTCCGTCGATTTTTTCGGGAGTAACCGTCGGCGCGAAACGGTCAACAACGTTGCCGTCGCGGTCGATTAAGAACTTTGTGAAGTTCCACTTGATTTTGCTGCCCATAACGCCGCCCTTTTGGCTCTTGAGGTAGGTGTAGAGCGGAAGCTCGTTTTCGCCGTTTACCTCAATTTTTGAGAAGGTCTTAAAGCCGGTGTTGTACTTAAGCCGGCAGAACGAAACAATCTCCTCGTCAGTTCCGGGTGCCTGGTTGCCAAACTGGTTGCACGGGAAGTCAAGAATTTCGAAGCCCTGCTCTTTGTACTTTTTATACAGGTTCTCAAGTCCCTCGTACTGCGGAGTGAAGCCGCAGCCTGTAGCTGTGTTGACAATCAGCAAAACCTTGCCCTTGTAGTCCGAAAGGTCTACCATATTGCCTTTTGCGTCTTTAACTTTGTAATCATATACTGACATAATATTTCCCCCTAAAACAATTTAGTTGAGTTCAATTAATTGAGTTCAATTAAATTATACTCAACACTTAGACATTTGTCAAGGGTTATTTTAAATTTTTTTGCAGGAAATATTCATTTACATATAAAAAGCCGCTCACGCTCCGATTAATTACTTAAATCGGAGCGAAGCGACCATTCACTGTTAATTATTCACTGTTAATTGATAATTAAAATTAAGCCTCTTTCTTGCCCTCGAGGAACTTGTAAACGAGAGCCGCAACAATCGCGCCTGCAAACGGGCCAACGATGAATACCCAAAGTACGCCCATAGGAGCAGCGTTGCCCTGCATCAAAGCAACCAGAGCGGGACCGAAGCTGCGAGCCGGGTTAACCGATGTGCCGGTAAGACCGATGCCGAGGATGTGTACGAGTGTGAGTGTAAGGCCGATTACAAGACCGCCGAACGAACCGTGGCCGGCTTTCTTTGATGTAACGCCGAGGATTGTGAGCACGAATACGAATGTAAGGAAGCACTCAACAATCAGACCTGCTACAGCACTCTCATTAACGCCTGCAAGGCCGTTTGTGCCGAGACCGCCTGTCTGGTCGGTAACTCCGCCGAGACCGAAAACAGCGGCGAGGATGCCTGCGCCCGCGAACGCGCCGAGGCACTGGGAGATGATGTAACCAACAAAATCAGCTACGCTCATACCGCCCGAAATCAAAACGCCGAGAGAAACGGCAGGGTTGATGTGGCAGCCCGAGATATTGCCTACGCAGTAAGCCATTCCTACGATAACCAAACCAAACGCGAGCGCGGTGAGGATGTAGCCGCAGCCGTTTTTAGCGTCGCAGCCAACGAGCATTGCGGTTCCGCAGCCCAAAACCACGAGAACCATTGTGCCGATAAATTCGGCGATGTACTTTTTTACAGAACTCATTTTTGTTCCTCCTTTTAAATTATAGGCATAGCCGCCTATGTTTTTCAACTTAAATATACCACAAACCGCAACTTATTGCAAGTAAATTTGCACAAATATATTGTAATCTTTAGTTACAATTAATTCATTAATCACATAAATTTCGACTATTTTTTTATTTGCACCAGATAAGCTCGGTAAAGAACTGCTCGTAGGTGTCGTCCCAGCCGTCAATAGGGTTTACGCCGCCGCCGTTTACGCTGCGCAGCTTGGCATCGCTGTTGTTCTGCCCCGAGGCAAACAGCTCACCTGCCGTTATGTTGTACCCCTTCCTCCTGCACAAAGCGCAAAAATCCTCAACGGGATTGTCGCTGTCGCGCGTTTTTATAAGCTCGGCTTTGAGTGTTTTGTCAAGACGCGCCGCATTTAAAAGCCTTTCAAGCTCCTGTTCAACCATAATTCTCTCCTAAATACAAAAGGCCGTTCATAACGAACGGCCCTTAATTCGCTGTTATTCGATGGAGTTGTCAAGATACTCCATAAGCTCCTCGTCATCCTTCTTTTGCTTTTCCTTAACTACAAAGAAAGCAGTTGCCGCAGCGCAGATAGCCGCAACTAAGGTAACAACGCCTAAAATAAGCATAAAACTCTTTTTTCTCATATTGACGACCTCCAAATTATTTATTTCAAAAAATATCTATTTATATTCTAAACAATTTTTTGTAAAAAGTCAACAGTAAAATTAAAAACAAGCACGTATTTCGCACTTGTTTTTTCAGCTAATGAACAATCAAAAAAGCTGACAAACAAAAAAAGCAGAGAAAAACTCTGCTTTAAATTTGTTCAGTTATTAAACTTACGCTGAAGCGTTCAGACGCTTTGCGAGCGAAGACTTGCTTCTTGCTGCAGTATTCTTATGAAGAATACCCTTGGCAACAGCCTGGTCAATTTTCTTGATAG
>CAMNHG010000232.1 GCA_946539105.1 uncultured Clostridia bacterium
AATCTTTACGGTATTATAGATTTGGTTGTTCAGGAGATGAACGAGCTTGCAATCCGCACAATCAGCCTTGATTACTCAAAGCTGAGCATCAAGACGGGCGAGAGCGCGCAGCTGACTATCAGCTACAACCCCGAGAACGCCGTTCCCAAAACCTGCACGGTTAGCTCGGGCAACAAGTGCGTACAGGCGAGCATAAAGGACAACATTGTCACCGTTACCGGTAAAAGCGAGGGAACCTCATTGGTTACCGTTAAATCCTACAACGGCGCGACGGCTTACTGCAATGTCACCGTGACAAAGGCAGGCGGTGATGACAAGCCCGCACCGGTTACCGACGATACGGTTTTGCCGCATTCAAAGGTATGCACACGCGCGAACGCCGTACGGTGGTGCGCGGCGGTTGACGAGTTTTGCTCCGGCGAGGGAATGGAGAAAAACGGCTCGCTTAGCGGAGAGACAGTTACCGTAAGCACGTCGTCCTACACCGCCGACGGCTCGTTTAACAGCTATAAGGAGCAGATTTTAAGCGACGCAGCGGCACAGATTGACGCGTACACCGACAAAAAATACGCCGAGTACAGCTATAACTGCGTTTTAACTCAGAGCGGTTCTGAGTTTACAATCTCGGTTACGCTTTACAAAACAGAAGGTTAAAAGTGCCGTCCTTGAAAGTACGAACGCGCGGTGATGCTTCTGTAACGGCGCGATAAAAATGAGTAATTTTTCCATACAGCAAAAAATAAGGCTATCGTTAAAAAACGGTAGCCTTTTATCTTTGCTTATTTATCTTTTTCCTCGGTTTTTTCGGCGTCTTGGGGTTGTTCCTGTTTTGTCAGGTCAACCGCCCCGGCGCGTCTTTGGTGAATAACCGCGCGCCCGGCGTCGGGCTTGTCCTTTTTGGCGAGTCTGCGCCTTTCTTTTTCGGCTTCTTTTTGCTTGAGCCTATTCAATCTGCCGTTTGCCCCTGCCGCCGCGCGGAAGAATATTACGGTGAGCACCGCGAAAAACAGAGTCAAAACGGAAAAAACTGCGGTTAAACCGAAAAACAGCGGATATTCCGACGGGCTTTTGCCCGAGCTTGCGGCAGGAATAATGAAGAACACCGTAAGCTCAAAAACCAGAACCGCCAAAATAACGGCGCAGATTATGCCGAGAGTTATAAATTTATTTTTTACCAGCTTGTGAGCTCGCAAAAGCGACTCGCTGTCGTTATGAAAAACAGGCGATACCTCGTCGTGCCTGCCGCAAAGGTACAAAACATTTTTCAGTCCGTCAAAGCGGTGTGGAATCGGCTCAAATCCGCAGCGTTTTGCGAGGGCTTCGGTTTCCTTGACCTTTGAGCCTTCCTCGGCGAAAATTACGGTGGTGTATTCTTCGCGTCCGGTCTTGGAAAATTCATAAATCCAACCCAGCTTAACGCGCTCGAGCTTCCAGCCGAGGCGGTTCATCTCGCTAATATATTCATTTTCTTTTTCAATGTCAAAAAACAGCCTGCGCTGTGTGATTTTGTTTTTATTCAACGAGCTTCACCCCGGATCTGAATCGATTTCTTTATCAAAAAATAGCATAAATAACTTTTTTTGTCAAGAAAGTGAATCCGCTTGTTTTCGCAATAAATGAAACCGGGAAAAAAATGTGCCGATTTTTGCATAATTTGAACAAATAATAGTAAAAGATATTGCTTTTTATCTAATAAAATGCTATACTATCTAAGATATTGTACAATAGGGTAATAGGGGCTAAAATCAAAGATATGGACAATCATACGCTTGGAGGATACAACTCAATAGACGCCTTTGTCAAGGCGAAGCTAAACCGCTACAGCGAGTCAAAACGCGACTTTGCCGCGCTGTTTGAACTGATGTTTTCCGAGGGTGAAAACATTATGTTTGAGGAGAGCCGGGGCTACAGAATCGCAAAGACAACCTACGCTCAGGCAAAGCAGGATATTTTGCGCAAAGCCGTGACTTTGAAAAATATGCTCGGCGGTGTACAGCCGAACTCCGCAGTCGGCATATATATGGAAAACAGCCTTGAGTGGATTGAAATTTTCTGGGCGGTTCTGCGCGCCGGGTTCAGACCTCTGCTTATGAATATGCGCCTTGATGACGGCACGCTTGAATACGCGCTTAATACCTGCGAAGCTGCGGCGGTAATCTCGGACGAAAGAGAGTTTTCCGTCAGGACAATTAAGGCATCTGATGTCGCTTCGGCGGACGGGGAAATTGACGGCGGAGAGTTCGGAACCGAGATTTTTGTAATGTCCTCGGGTACGTCCGAGAATGTCAAAATCTGCGCCTATACCGCCGGGGAATTTTATTGGCAGATCAAGGGCAGCTACAGTATTATCAAAAAATGCGCCAAAATTAAGGAGCACTATGACGGCGAGCTTAAGCTGTTGACCTTCCTGCCGTTTTACCACATTTTCGGCTTGGTCGCGGTGTATATTTGGTTCGCGTTTTTCTCGCGCACCTTTGTGCGCCTGAACGATATGCAGCCGAGCAC